>NZ_RCCV01000004.1:600000-878318 GCF_003664255.1 Micromonospora sp. M71_S20
AACCGGCTCGCCCACCACCTGCGCGGACTCGGGGTACGCCCGGAGGTCCCGGTCGCGGTCTGCCTCGAACGCGGCCTGGAGGTGGTGGTCACGCTGCTCGCGGTGCTCAAGGCGGGCGGGGTGTACCTCCCGGTCGACCCGGACCACCCCACCGAGCGGCTGCGTTTCATGCTCGCCGACGCGGGCGCCGCGGTGGTGGTCACCGAGGCGCGCTTCGCCGACCGGGTCGCCGCCGACGGCGTGGCCGTGGTCGCCGTGGACGCCGACCGGGCGGTGATCGCCGGTCGGGACGCCACCGCGCCGGACCCGTCGACCGGGTCGGACGATCTCGCCTACGTCATCTACACCTCGGGCTCCACGGGCCGGCCCAAGGGCGTGATGATCCCGCACGGCGCGTACGCCCACCACTGCGAGGTCATCGCCCGCGCGTACGACATCGAGCCCGGCGACCGGGTGGTGCTGCTCTCCGCGCTCACCTTCGACGTGGCCATGGACGGCATGATGGCCACCCTGCTGGCCGGGGCGACCCTGGTGGTCAGCGACCCGGTCTTCTGGAGCCCGGCCGAGCTGCCGGACCGGCTCGCCCGGCACCGGATCACCCACATGGAGATCACCCCCGCCTACTACCGGGAGGTGATGGACGCCCTGCCGGCCGGCGACGACCGGCTGCGGCACCTCAAGCTGATGAACGTCGGCAGCGACGTGGTCACCGTCGCCGACGCCCGGCGCTGGGCGGCCACCGGGCTGCCCGGCCGGTTCCTGGTCAACTACGGCCCGACCGAGGCGACCGTCACCTGCCTGCTGCACCCGGTCACCGGCGACCCGCCCGGCGAGCGGACCGAGGCGCTGCCGATCGGCCGCCCGGTCCCCGGCACCCGCGCCTACGTGGTCGACGAGCACCTGAACCTCGTACCGGTCGGGGTGCCCGGTGAGCTGCTGATCGGCGGGGCACGGCTGGCCCGGGGCTACCTGGACCGGCCCGCGCTGACCGCCGACCGGTTCGTGCCCGACCCGTTCGGCGACGGCTCCGGCGGCCGGCTCTACCGCAGCGGCGACCTGGTCCGGTACCGGCCGGACGGGACGATCGAGTTCCTCGGCCGGATCGACCAGCAGGTCAAGATCCGGGGCTTCCGGATGGAGCTCGGCGAGATCGAGTCGGCCCTGGCCGAGCACCCGGCGGTCCGCGCGGTCGCGGTGGTGGCCCGCGAGACCCAGCCGGGGGAGAAGGGCCTGGTGGCCTACCTGGTCTGCCGGGACGGCACCCCGCCGGCGGTCGCCGAACTCCGGGCCCACCTGCGGGACCGGCTGCCGGACTACATGGTGCCGGCCCAGTGGATGGTGCTGGACGCACTGCCGTTGACCACCAGCAAGAAGGTCGACCGCCGGGCACTGCCCGCCCCGACACCCGTCCGCGCCGGCACCGGCCGGGCGTACGAGGCACCCCGTACCCCGCTGGAGGAGGCCGTGGCCGACATCTGGGCCACCGTGCTGGAGGTCGACCGGGTCGGCGTCCACGACGACTTCTTCGACCTCGGCGGTCACTCGCTGCTCGCCACCCGGGTGCTCGCGCACCTGCGGCAGAGCTTCGACCTCGACCTGCCGCTGCGCCTGCTGTTCGAGCAGACGACCGTGGCCGACCTCGCCGACGCGGTGCACACGGCCATCGAAAACGAGATCTCACGGCTTTCCGACGCCGAGGTGGCGGAACTGCTGAAGGAGGGCAACCTGTGACCGCCAGCCACACCCCGAGCGCGTCCCCGCGACAGGAACTGCTCCAGCGGCGCCTGCGCGGTGCCGGTCTGTCCCGCCGCGCCGACACCATCGCCCCGGCGCCCCGCACCGGCCCGCTGCCGCTGTCCTTCGGGCAGCACCGGCTCTGGGTGCTCGACCAGTTGCAGCCCGGCGGCGCCGGATACCTGATGTCCGTCGGCCTACGGCTGCGCGGCACGCCGCACTCCGCCGCGCTGCGCCGGGCGTTGACCGAACTGGTCGCCCGGCACGAGATCCTGCGGACCCGGTACGTCGTCGTCGACGGTGAGCCGGCACAGGTCGTCGGCCCGCCGGCCCCGGTCGAGCTGACGGTGACCGATCTCGGCCACACCGACCGGGAGACGGCCCGGCAGCGCCTCACCGAGCTGCTCGGCGCGCCGGACCCGGTCGACCTGGCCGCCGGCCCGGCGTTGCGGGCCCGGCTGGTCCGGCTCGCCGAGGACGAGCACGCCCTGGTGCTCACCATGCACCACATCTCCTCCGACGGCTGGTCCGAGGGGATCATCCTCCGCGAACTGGCCGCCCTGTACGACGCGTACGTCGCCGGCCGGCCCTCCCCGCTGGCCCCGCTGCCCATCCAGTACGCGGACTTCGCGGTCTGGCAGCGGGCCCGGTTCGCCGGGGACCGGCTGGACCGGCAGGTCGAGCACTGGCGGGACCGGCTGGCCGGGCTGAGGCCGTTGGAGCTGCCGACCGACCGGCCCCGGCCGCCGGTGTGGAACCCGGCCGGCGGGCTGGTCACCTTCACGGTGCCGGCCGCCGTCGCCGGCCGGCTGCGGGAGCTGGGCCGGGCGTCGAACGCCACCCCGTTCATGGTGCTGCTGGCCGCGTTTCAGCTCCTGCTGGCCCGCTACACCGGGCAGACCGACGTCGCGGTGGGCACCCCGGCCGCCGGCCGGGAGCGCCTGGAGGTGCACGGTCTGGTCGGACTCTTCCTCAACACGCTGGTGCTGCGGACCGACCTGTCCGGCGAGCCGAGCTTCGTCGAGGTGCTGGCCCGGGTCCGGGAGGCGGTGCTGGACGCGCAGTCGCACCAGGACGTGCCGTTCGAGCGGATCGTGGACGCGCTGTCCCCGCAGCGGGACCTGTCCCGCAACCCGCTGTTCCAGACCATGTTCCTCTTCGAGGAGGGCGGGTCGGCCCGCTTCGACGCGGGCGGCCTGGTGGGGGAGGAGCTGTCCGCCGGTCCCACCACGGCGAAGTTCGACCTGACGCTCGGGCTGGTCGAGGAGGCGGACGGCTCCCTCTCCGGCGGGGTGGACTTCCCGACGGCGTTGTTCGACGACGCGACCGTGCGGCGACTGGCCGGGCACTACCGGCAGCTGCTGAGCGCCGTCGTCACCGACCCGGACGCCCCGGTCACCCGGCTGCCCATGCTCACCGACACCGAGACGGCCCAACTCGCGGCCTGGAACGACACCGCCGTCGAGCACCCCCACCACACCCTGACGGAGCTGCTGGACGCGCAGGCGGCCCGTACGCCCGACGCGGTCGCGCTGCGCTTCGACGGCGAGGAGCTGTCGTACCGCCGGTTGCACGCCGAGGCCGGCGTCCTCGCGCGGCGCCTGCGCGACGCCGGGGTCGGCCCGGAGTCCGTCGTGGCCGTCTGCCTGCCCCGCGGCCTGGACCTGATGCGGGCGCTGGTGGCGGTCCTGAAGGCCGGCGCCGCCTACCTGCCGCTGGACCCGGACCTCCCGGCGCAGCGCCGCGCCTTCATGGTGCGCGACTCCGGCGCCCGCCTGGTGGTCACCGAGGACTTCCTGGCCGCCGAGGACCGGGCGTCCCCCGCCGGCGATCCGTCGCCGTCGGAGCGGATCACGCCCGGGCACGCCGCCTACCTCATCTACACGTCCGGGTCGACCGGCCGGCCCAAGGGCGCCCTGATCGAGCACGGCGCGATCGTCAACCGCCTGCTGTGGATGCAGGACGCCTACCGCCTCGACGCCTCGGACCGGGTGTTGCAGAAGACGCCCGTCGGGTTCGACGTGTCGGTGTGGGAGCTCTTCTGGCCGCTGATCACCGGCGCGACGCTGGTCCTCGCCCGCCCCGGCGGGCACCGCGACCCGGCATACCTGGCCGAGACGATCCGGACGGAGGGGATCACCACCCTCCACTTCGTGCCGTCGATGCTGCGGGCCTTCCTGGCCGAGCCCGTCGGGGCGCTGCCGTCCCTGCGGCGACTGATCTGCAGCGGCGAGGCGCTGCCGGCCGAGCTGGCCGCCAAGGTGCACGAGCGGATCGGCTGCGAGCTGCACAACCTGTACGGCCCGACGGAGACCGCGGTCGACGTCACCGCGACGCGGTGCGAGCCCGGCGAGCCGGTCACCATCGGCCGCCCGATCGCCAACACCACCGCCCACATCGTCGACGCGGCCCTGCGGCCCACCCCGGTCGGCGTCCCCGGCGAGCTGCTGATCGGTGGCGTGCAGCTCGCCCGGGGCTACCTCGGCCGGGCGGCGCTGACCGCCGAACGGTTCGTCCCCGACCCGTTCGCCACCGTGCCGGGGCGGCGCCTGTACCGCACCGGTGACCTGGCCCGCTACCGCCCCTGCGGCAGCATCGAGTACCTCGGCCGGATCGACGACCAGGTGAAGATCCGGGGTCAGCGCATCGAGCTCGGCGAGGTCGAGGCCGTGCTGCACGAGGCTCCCGGCGTCACTGCGGCGGCGGTGGCCGTCCACGACGGGCAGCTCGTCGGCCACCTCGTCGGGCCGGAGACCGTCGACCGGGTGCGCGCGTACCTGCTGGCTCGGCTGCCGGACGCGATGGTCCCGGCGCGCTGGACGATCCTGCCCGCCCTGCCGCTGACCGCCAGCGGCAAGGTGGACCGCCGCGCCCTGCCGGCGCCCGACCCGGTGCCGGGCGCGGGGAGCGACGGCCACGTCGCCCCGCGCGACGAGACCGAGAAGCGGATAGCCGACGCGTTCGGCGTGGCGCTCGGCATCGACACGGTCGGTGTGACGGACAGCTTCTTCCTGCTCGGCGGCGACTCGATGCGGGCGATCCGGATGGTGGGGCTGCTGCGTGCGGCCGGCCTCGCGGTGTCGGTCCAGGACCTGTTCACGCACCAGAGCGTGGCCGAGCTGGCGGGCGTGGTCGGGCGGACCGGGCCGGCCGAGGAGGCGGAGTCGACCGTCGGCCGGTTCGCGCTGGTGGGCGACGCGGACCGCAGCCGGCTGCCGGACGGGCTCGTCGACGCCTATCCGATCACCCAGAACCAGGCGGGCATGCTGTTCGAGATGCTCTCCGGCGGCGACCGGCCGGTCTACCGCAACGTCTCCTGCTACGGGATCACCGACCAGCTGCCCTTCTCGCTGGACGCGCTGCGGGAGGCCGGCCGGCTGCTCACGGACCGGCACGAGATCCTGCGTACGTCGTTCGACCTGTCCGGCTACTCCGAGCTGATGCAGCTCGTCCACGCGTCGGTGGACCTGCCGATCGGCTACGACGACCTGCGCGGGCTGCGGCCCGACGAGCAGGAGGAGGCGGTACGCGCGCACCTGCGGGCCGAGCGCGTCCGGCCGTTCGACATCACCACGGCGCCGCTGCTGCGCTACCACGTGCACCAGCTCGGCGACTCCGAATGGCGACTGACCCACTCGGAGAGCCACGCCATCCTCGACGGCTGGAGCCACACCTCCACGGTGGCGATGCTGATCTCGTTGTACCGGACGCTGCGCCGCGACGAGCGGCCCGACCTGCCGCCCCCGCCAGCGGTGCGCTTCGCCGACCTCGTCGCCCGCGAGCGCGAGTCCCTCGCCTCGGCGACGGACCGCGGCTTCTGGGCGGCGATCGTCGCCGGGTCGGACCGGCTCGAACTCCCGCCGGAGTGGGGCACCGGGTCGGACGCCCCGGCGACCGTCATCGAGGTGCCGTGGGCCGACCTGCGTCCCGCACTGCGCCGCCTCTCCGCCGCCGCCGGCACCTCCCTGAAGAGCGTGCTGCACGCCGCGCACCTCAAGGTGATGAGCATCGTCACCGGCCGGCAGCGGTTCTTCAGCGGCCTGCTCTGCAACGGCCGGCCCGAGCGGCTGCGCGGCGACGAGGTGTTCGGCATGTACCTCAACACGGTGCCGTTCGCCGCCGACACCTCCGCCCGTACCTGGCGGGCCCTGGTCCAAGCCGTCTTCG
Source organism: Micromonospora sp. M71_S20 (assembly GCF_003664255.1). NCBI lineage: Bacteria > Bacillati > Actinomycetota > Actinomycetes > Micromonosporales > Micromonosporaceae > Micromonospora > Micromonospora sp. M71_S20. The sequence goes on from NZ_RCCV01000004.1 coordinate 605,902, forward strand.
CCGGCGAGGCGCGCCTCTGGCCGCACCGCCGCTACCCGCTGCCGACCATGCAACGCCAGTGGGGCAACGGCACGCCGCTGCTGCGGGTCGGCTTCTCGTACCTGGACTTCCACGTGCTCGACGGCCCCGCCGAGTCGGTCGAGATGGTCGACGACTTCAGCCCGAGCAGCGTCGGGCTGGACGTGTGGACGTTCCCGGGAGTCCTGCGGCTGGGCGCCCGGCCCGCCGACATCGACCGGCCGTACCTCGAACTGCTGGCCCGGACCTACCGGCACGTGCTGGAGGCGATGGCCGCCGACCCGGACGGCGACACGGACGTCGGGCTGAGCGCCGCCGACCGGGCCTGGGCGGTCGAGGCGAACCAGCCCGTCGAGCGGTTCCCGGCGGAACCGTTCGTCCACGACCTCGTCGTCGCGCGCGCTGCCGCCGCGCCCGCCGCGGTGGCGCTGCGGCACGGCGACGCCACGCTCACCTACGGGCAGTTGGACGACCGGTCCGACCGCCTCGCCGCGCGCCTGGCAGAGCTGGGCGTCCGGGCCGACACGGTCGTCGGCATCCACCTGCCCCGCGGGATCGACCTCATCGTCGCGATGCTGGCCGTCCTCAAGGCCGGCGGGGCGTACCTGCCGCTCGATCCGGCCTACCCCGCCGAGCGGGTCGGCGACATGATCCGCGACGCGGCGCCCGTGGTGGTGCTGACCGACGGCGACCTCGCCCCGGGGCTGCCGCGCACGACCGCGACGGTGCTGGTCGCCGACCTCGCGAACGGCCGACCCCGGGCGGCCTACCCGCCGGCGGTACGGCTCAGCGGGGACAACCTCGCCTACGTCATCTACACGTCGGGCTCCACCGGACGGCCCAAGGGCGTCGCGGTCACCCACCGCAGCGTGCTCAACTTCTGCCACGCCCAGCGGCGGGTCCTGACCGCCCACGCCGGGGACGAGGTGCTCCAGTTCGCCTCGCCCAGCTTCGACGCGTCGGTCTGGGAGATCCTGCTGGCCCTCGCCAACGGCGCGACGCTGGTGCTGCCCCCGCCGGACGCCGACCCCGGTGACCTCCGCCGCCACGCGGCCGAGCTGACCCACATGACCCTGCCGCCGCCGCTGCTGGACCGCCTCGACCCGGCCGCCTTCCCGCGCCTGCGGGTGCTGGTCACCGGCGGCGAGGCGTGCACGGCCGACCAGGCGGCGCGATGGGCCGACCGGGTTCGGGTCCTGCACGCGTACGGACCCACCGAGACCACCGTGGTCGCCACCATCGCCGAGCTGCGGGCCACGGACACGGCACCGCCGCCGATCGGGCTCCCGCTGGACAACGTGCGCGCCTACGTCGTCGACGACGAACTGCGCCTGCTGCCCCCCGGCGTACGCGGGGAACTGGTGCTCGGCGGGGCGGGCGTCGTGCGCGGATACCTCAACCGGCCGGCACTCACCGCCGAGCGGTTCGTGCCGGACCCGTACGCGTCCCGGCCGGGCGAGCGCATGTACCGCACCGGCGACGTGGTCTCCCGCGACCCCGACGGCACCCTGCACTTCCACGGCCGCCGGGACCACCAGGTCAAGGTCCGCGGGTTCCGGATCGAGCTGGGCGAGATCGAGCAGGCCCTCGCCACCCACCCGGCGGTCGCCGCCGCCGTGGTCGCCGTGCACCGGGCCGGCACCCCGGACGCCTCGCTCGTCGCGTACGCCCGCCCCGCGAACGGCACCGCGGCGTCCGCGGCCGCGCTGCGCGACCACCTGCGTGAGCGGTTGCCGCAGCACCTCGTCCCGCACCACTACCTCTGGGTGGACGACTTCTCGTACACCCGCAACGGCAAGGTCGACCGGACCGCCCTCCCGGCGCCGGACGGCTCGCGGCCGGTGACCGACGTCGAGTACGTCGCGCCACGCTCGGACGTCGAGCAGCACATCGCCACCGCCTGGAGCGAGGCGCTCGGCATCGAGCGGATCGGTGTGCACGACGACTTCTTCGCGCTCGGCGGCCACTCGCTGGCGATGATGCGGCTGACCGCGACGCTGCGCAGCCGGCACGGCTACGAGCTGACCTTCGGCTCGTTCGTCGAACACCGCACCGTCGCCGGGCTGGCCGCGACACTTCAGGATCCGGCGGCGACGGCCGGCGCGATGATGTGGCTGCGGCGCGACGGCGACGGCCGGCCCCCGCTGTTCTGCGTGCACCCCGGTGGCGGCAGCGCCCACTGGTATCTACGCCTGGCCCCGCACCTGCCCCCCGGCCAGCCGGTGGCGGCGTTCGAATGGCCGGGCCCGCACCCGGAGGGCACGCCCACCACGGCGCAGATGGCCGAACGCTACGGCGACGAACTCCGCCGGGCCCAACCGCACGGCCCGTACCGGCTGTTCAGCTGGTGCGGTGGCAGCGGCATCGCCAGCGAGATGGCCCACCGGCTGGTCGAGGACGGGCACGAGGTGACGCTGATCCTGCTCGATCCGGGCCTGGACATCCACACCCGCGCCGACGCCTGGAACGAGCTCGCCCTCATCCGCCGCCTCGAACTGCTGCTGGCGGAGGTGGGCACCGGCGGCGACGAGGCCGACACGCCGGAACGCCGCCGGGAGATCCTCGACCTGCTCGAGCACCTCGTGGACGACGTCGACGAGGAGACCGGCATCGCGCTGCCCGAGCGCGGCGTGGGGGACTCGTGGCCGCGGCAGGTCCGGATCTGGCGCGAGGTCATGGAGGTCGACGTCGAGTACCGGCAGCGCCCCTGGCCGGGGCGGCTGGAACTGATCGTCAGCGACGAGCTCGCCGACGGCCGGCACGAGGTCACCTCCGGCCAGAGCTACCCGGACTACCTGGCGCGCTGGAAGGAGCTCTGCACCGGCGGCGTGCGGGTCCACCGGGTGCCGGGCGACCACTTCAGCGTCATCAAGCCGCCGCACGTCACCAGGCTCGCCCGCGTCATCGCCGACGTGCTGGGTGAGGGCTGACCGTTGTCACGGATGCCGGCCGCGCCCGACGGGCGCGGCCGGACGAGAGGAAGAACCGGATGAGTACCCACACGAGCCCGCCACCCCTACGGGTAGCCATCGTGGGCACGGGCAACATCGGAACCGACCTGCTGTTGAAGGTCGGGGCGTCCCCCCTGCTGGAGTGCGTCCTGTTCGCCGGACGCCGCGCCGGATCCCCCGGAATCGAGCTGGCCGAGCGCCACGGGGTGCCCACCAGCGTGGCCGGCATCGACGCCGTCGCCGCCCGCGCCGAACACGTCGACCTGGTCTTCGACGCGACCTCGGCCGACGACGCCACCCGCCACTGGTCGGTCGTCGCGCCCACCGGGCTGCCCTTCGTCGACCTCACGCCGGCGCACCTCGGCAAGTTCTGCGTGCCGGCCCTCAACCTCGACGACTGCCTCGACGAGCAGTACCTCAGCATGGTCACCTGCGGGGGACAGGCGGCGGTCCCGATGGCCCACTGCATGGCGGAGGCCGCGGAGGGCATCGACTACCTGGAGATCGTCTCGGCCAGCGCCTCGGCCACCGTCGGCCCCGCGTCCCGGGCCAACCTCGACGAGTACGTGCACACCACCGAGCAGGCGACCATCGAGTTCTGCGGCGTGCGGCGCACCAAGACCGTGCTGATCATCAACCCCGCCGACCCCGGCATCGTCATGCGCAACTCCATCTCGGTGACGAACGCCGAACGGCTCGACCTGGACGCCCTGCGCGCCTCCGTCGCCATGATGGAGAAGCTGATCAGGTCGTACGTGCCCGGCTACCGCGTCGTCGTCCCGCCGGTGGCGGTCGGTGACCGCACCACCATCGTCGTGGAGGTCGAGGGCCGGGGCGACTGGTTCCCGCGCTACGCCGGCAACCTCGACATCATCACCTGCGCCGCGCTCGCGGTGGCGGAGGCCCGGGCGGAACGGCGGCGGTCATGAGCGGCGCACCGAAACTCAGCATCTGCGACACGACCCTGCGCGACGGCAACCACGCGGTCGGCCACCAACTCGGCCGCGCGGACATCAGCGCGTACGCGCGGGCGGCCGAGGCGGCCGGCGTGGACGTCGTCGAGGTCGGCCACGGCAACGGGCTCGGCGCCTCGTCCATCCAGGTCGGCATGGCCGCGCTCAGCGACGCCGAGATGCTGCGGGCCGCCAAGGCCGAGCTGCGTACGGCCCGTCTCGGCGTGCTGTCCATCCCCGGGTTCGCCAGCGTCGAGCGCGACCTCAAGCCGGCGCTGGACTGCGGCGTGGACGAGGTCCGGGTCGGCGCGCACTGCACCGAGGCGGACGTCACCCGGCAGCAGGTCACGATGCTGCGGGCGTTGGGCGTCGCCGTCAAGGGAATGCTGTTGATGAGCCACATGGCCTCCGCGGCGAAGCTGGTGGAACAGGCCCGGCTCATGCAGGGCTACGGCGCCGAGGCGGTCATCCTGATGGACTCCGCCGGCGCGTACACGCCGGAGAAGGTCCGCGAGAAGGTCGGCGAGCTCGTCGAGAACCTCGACATCGCGGTCGGCTTCCACGCGCACAACAACCTCGGCATGTCGGTCGTCAACAGCATGGCGGCGATCGAGGCCGGGGCGACCATCGTCGACGTCACGGCGCGGGGCTTCGGCGCGGGCGCGGGCAACGCACCGATCGAGCTCGTCGCGGCCAACCTGCACGTCGGTCAGGTCGAGACCGACATCCAGCTCTTCGGCGCGCTCGACGCGGCCGACGTGGCACAGGAGCGTTTCGTCAAGCACGTGCCCACCAACGACAGCGTCACCATCGCCAGCGGGATCGCCGGCGTGTTCTCCGGGTTCGCCGCGCCGGTGCGGCGCGCGAGCGCCCGCTTCGGCGTCGACCCCCGCCGGATCCTGCTGGAGCTGGGCAACCGCCGGGTGGTGGCCGGCCAGGAGGACACCATCATCGAGGTCGCCATGTCGCTGGCCGCCGAGCAGGAGGCATCGAGCCAGGTGTGAGCGGTCGTCAGGGTTCACATCACAGGACGTAGGAGGAGCAATGCAACGCCATTCCCCGCTCGACGAGGCGGCCGACCTGGCCGCGGTCGCCGCGCTGCTGCAGATCGGCGCGGAGATCGGAGTGGACCGACTGCTGGACTCGGGCGGCACGTTCAGCGCCGCCGATCTGGCCAGGACCGCCGAGCTTCCGCAGGCCGGCGTGGACGACTACCTTGCCGCGCTGGTCGCCGCCGGGCTGGTGGTCGGCACGGACGTGCCGAACCGCTTCCAGGCGGCCGAGGACTACCCGGACCGGCGGTACGCGGCCGGATACGTGTCCTGGGCCATGAGCGCCAACGGCCCGTTCCTCGCCAACGCGCGGGAGTTCCTCACCGACCGCGACGCGGCCGCCCGGGTCCATCGCCGCGACGGGCGCCGGGTGGCGGTCAGTTCGCGGTGGATCGGCGAGCGGGCGTTCTATCCGCCGATCGTCGACCGGGTCGCCTCGGCCGGTGCCTCGCACGTGGCCGACCTCGGCGCCGGCGCCGGCGGACTGCTCATCGAGCTCCTCGGGCGGGACCCGGGGCGTACGGGTGTGGCGCTCGACAGCAGCGGCGCCGCGTGTGCCGCGGCGCGGGAGGCCGCCGCCGCCGCGGGGGTGGACGACCGGCTCAAGGTCGTCGAGCGTACGGTCCAGTCCCTCGCGGACGATCCCGGGCCGGTCGAGGGCGCGGACGCCGTGCTGGCGTGCTTCGTCATGCACGACATCGTGGCGGACGAGTCGGTGGCCAAGGCCGTGCTGGGCGCCTGCCGCGACGCACTCGCTCCGGGCGGGTTCATGGCGGTCGCCGACGCGGTCTCCTACGCGCCCGATCCGGCGGAGCGGAGGTTCAGCGCGCTCTTCACCTACCTGCACGCCAGCTTCATGCGGGTGACCCTCCCGACCGAGCGGCAGTGGCTGGACACGTTCCGGGCCGCCGGCTTCTCCGAGACCGGGTGCGTACCGCTCGGCGTGCCCGGCGGCCGGCTCTTCGTGGCGGCCAGGTAGTGGCCGCCACGCCGTCGCTGCACCGCGAACTCGCGGGGGAGCTCCGGACGGCGGCGCGGACCCTCCGTGCCGTGCCGCCGATCTCGGCCCGGCATCCGCAGCTCGACCTGGCGGACGCCTACGCCGTCCAGAGCGAGCTGCGCGAGCTGGAGCTGGCGGACGGCGCGGTCCTGGCCGGGCTCAAGATCGGTGCGACGAGCGAGGCGATCCAGTCGATGTTCGGCATCGACCATCCCGACTTCGGCTACCTGACCGACCGGATGGTGCTCGACGACGGTGCCGACCTCGACCTGGGCCGGTTCATCGCGCCGAAGGTCGAAGGCGAGATCGCGTTCCGGTTCGCGGCGGACCTCACCGGCCCGACCGTGACCGCGCAGGACGTGCTGGCCGCCACCGCGGAGGTCCTGCCGGCGCTGGAGGTGCTCGACAGCCGGATCCAGGACTGGCGGATCGGCCTCGTGGACACCGTCGCCGACAACGCCTCGTCGGCGTTGGCCGTCCTCGGCGCCGGCGTGCCGCCCGACACGACGGACCTGGCCGACGCGCGCATGGAGCTGCGTAGCCGCCACGGCGTGCAGGCGGGGCGGGGCCGCGCCGTGATGGGTCACCCGGCCGAGTCCGTGGCGTTTCTGGTCCGCATCCTGTCCGGGTTCGGCACCGGGATCCGGGCCGGGCAGCTCGTGCTCTCCGGTTCCTGGGCGGCGGCCGTGGACCTCGTACCGGGTGACACCGTGCGGGCCTCCTTCGGCGCCCTGGGTCAGGTCGCGCTGACCACCCGCGGCTGACGTGATCCGGGGTCCCGGAGGGCCCCGGCCCGTTCCGGTCTCGCCCCCGCACATGTCCCGGCCCGGCCGGGACCGATCGACCGCCCGCCGGTCGGGCAGCACGCACCCGACGACCTGTTCCGACGACGAGACGACTACCACCGAGGAGACCCCGGACCGATGACCATGCTGGTGGACGAGACCGTCCCGCCGCACAAGGCGGCCTACGACTTCTCCCTCTTCGAGGCGATGGAGTCGGAGGTGCGTTACTACTGCCGCAAGTTTCCGGTGGTGTTCGACCGGGCCCGGGGCGCCGAGCTCTACGCCGAGGACGGCCGGATGTTCACCGACTTCTTCTGCGGCGCCGGCACCCTGAACTACGGCCACAACCATCCCCACCTCAAGCGTCGCCTCACCGAGTACCTCGCCAGGGACGGCGTGATGCACGGCCTGGACATGTACACCGTGGCGAAGCGGACCTTCCTGAGCCGGCTCCGGGAACAGGTGCTGGCCCCGCGAGGGCTGGACCACAAGGTGCAGTTCTGCGGACCGACCGGCACCGACGCGGTGGAGGCGGCGCTGAAGGTGGCCCGCCGGGCCACGGGACGCCGTGGCGTCGTCTCCTTCACCGGGGCCTACCACGGTATGTCCCGCGGGTCGCTGGCGGTCAGCGGCGGCCGCCGGGCTCGCGCCGCCGGGCAGGTGGGCACGGCGGACGTGACGTTCGTGCCGTACGAGGACGGTCCGGCGGGGCCCTTCGACTCCATCGGCTACCTGGAGCGGATGCTGTCCGACCCGTCGTCGGGGCTGGACCTCCCGGCCGCGGTGATCGTCGAACCGTTGCAGATGGAGGGTGGGGTGTACCCGGCCTCGGCCGACTGGCTGCGCCGGCTGCGCGAGCTGACCACCCGGTACGGCGTCCTGCTCATCTTCGACGAGATCCAGTCCGGTTGCGGACGGACCGGCACGTTCTTCTGCTTCGAGCACGCCGGCGTGGTGCCGGACATCGTCACCGTCTCCAAGGCGATCGGCGGCTACGGGCTGCCGCTGTCGATGGTGCTGTTCCGACCGGCACTCGACGTCTGGTCGCCGGGGGAACACACGGGCACCTTCCGGGGCAACCAGCTCGCCTTCGTCGCCGGTGCCGCCGCCTGCGAACTCTGGGGCCAGGAAGGGTTCCGCACCACCGCCGCAGTCGGCGCGCGGCGACTGGAGCGCTTCGGCGCCGAACTGCGCGACAGCGAACCGGCGCTCGCCGTCCGGGGCCTGGGCATGGTCCTCGGCATCGACCTGCGGGCGGCCGGCGGCGCCGAGCGGGCCGACCGGATCCAGCGGCGCTGCTTCGAGACCGGGCTGATCGTCGAACTCTGCGGACGCGACGACGAAGTGATCAAGGTGATGCCGCCGCTCACCATCGACCTCGCCCGGCTGGAGCGGGGCCTCACCGTCCTGCACCGGGCCATCCAGGCCAGCTGACCGCCTCCCGTCACCGATCCCGGAGGACCCCGATGGACCGCCGTCCCCGCCGTCACCTGCTGTCGATACAGGACCTCGCCGACGCCGACCTACGGCATCTGGTGGCCCGCAGCGCCGACTACGCCGCCGGTCGGGTCCGCCCCGCCGACCGGTTGCGTGGCCTGGTCACGGCGGTCTACTTTCGCCGCACCTCGACCCGGACCCGCACCGCCTTCTCCAGCGGAGCCCTGCGGCTCGGCTCGCAGCTGATCAGCTACGGCCCCGGGGACCTGCAACTGAACACCGGTGAGACGGTCGGGGACACCACCCGGGTGCTGTCCGGGATGGTCGACCTGTTCGTCGCCCGGACCGCCGACCCGGTCGCCGAGCTGCGGGCCTTCGCCGCGCAGGACCGGATGGGGGTGATCAACGCGATGAGCGCCGAGGAGCACCCCACGCAGGCGCTGGCCGACCTGAGCACCATGACCCAGCGGTTCGGCCGGGTCGACGGGCTGCGGGTGCTCTACGTGGGGGAGGGCAACAACACCGCCGCCGCGCTCGCGCTCGCCCTCAGCCGGTTCACCGGGACGCGGCTGCACCTGCGCACGCCGCCCGGGTACGGGCTGGACCCGGGCGTCCTCGCCGCCGCCCGGGTGGCCGCCGGGCGGAGCGGCTCGTCGGTCACCGAGGCGCACCACATGTCGGACCTGCCGGAGGTCGACGTGGTCTACACCACCCGCTGGCAGACCACCGGCACCAGCAAGCCGGACCCGGACTGGCGGCGCGTCTTCGCGCCGTTCCGGGTCGACGAATCGGTCCTGGCGGCGAGCCCGCAGGCGGTGTTCATGCACGACCTGCCGGCGCACCGGGGCGAGGAGGTCACCGCCGAGGTGCTGGACGGTCCCCGCAGCATCGCCTTCGACCAGGCCAAGCACAAGATGTCCAGCGCCCAGGCCGCGTTGGAGTGGTGCGCCGGGTGAGCCCGACCGCCGGTCGGTGCGGTACCTGTCCGACCCGCACCACGGCAGCCCCGATGACGGGAGCGGGAGCACCGGCGGGCCGGTCGCCCTCGTCGCGTAGCGGATCGCCGCAGGTCGGAGGCGGTGCGCCAGCGCCGGCGAAATATGGGTACCGGTTACCCATGTGACCCCTCCGGGGCGCCGGCACGATATCGGCGTGGACAGATCGGGGACGCGGGACACGACGGCGGTGGGCGGTGCGGGCGGCGCGTGGTGGGCGCCCGGCCTCACGCTCGCCGAACGGGTACGGGCAGCCGAGCACGGCGGGCCCGTCGCCGCCGACGCCGTCTCCGAGCACGCCGTGCGGCGGCTGCGGGACTGGCGTTCGGCGTACGAGCTGGGGACGACGGGTCAGTTCGCGCACCGCCTGGCGGCCCTGAGGATCACCGAGCGGCAGTTCCTGGCCCTCCTCGACACCCCGCCGGCGGCGCTGGCGGACGGGTCGGATGCGCCCGCCTGGGCCGAGTTCACCGAGCGGGCGCTCGGCCTCGCCCCCGACGGCGCCTCCCACCCGCCCACGGGCACCCCGTGGTCCGACGCGTTCGCCGGCGTGCTGGCACCGTTCGTCACCGCCGCCTGCGCCGACCTGCGGCAGCGGGTACGGGCTCCCGGGACGTCCACGGTGGTGGACCTCGCCGCGGTGTACGCCGGGTTCGCCGACGCGCTCCGCAGGAGGCTGGTCGCGATGGCCTCGCGTACCTTCGTCCTGGAACTCAACGCCGCCCGCGCCGCCGGCCGGCTGGTGGGTCCCACGCCCGAGCACCGGTTCGCGGCCTTCGTGGCCGACCTCGCCCAGCGCGGGCGGCTGACCCGGGTGATGACGGACTACCCCGTGCTGGCGCGGATCCTGGCGACCGCCTGCCGGCACGCCGTCGAGGCGACGGCCGAGTTGCTCGACCGGTTCGTCGCGGACCGGGCGGAGATCCTCCGGCGGTTGTTCCCCGGCCGGGATCCGGGACCGCTGGCCGGAGTCGACGTGGCGGGGGACTCGCACGGGCACGGGCGGGCCGTGGCGCTCCTGCGCTTCGCCTCGGGCGCCCGGGTGGTCTACCGGCCACGCTCGGTCGCCGTCCACGTGCACTTCAACGAGGTCCTGGACTGGCTCAACGGGTTGCTGCCGGAGCTGGAGCTGCGCACGTTGACGGTGCTCGCCCGCGACGGCTACGGGTGGATCGAGGTCGTCGACCGTGCCGCCTGCTCCGACGCCGTCGAGGTGGGCGCGTTCTACCGCCGGCAGGGGGTGCTGCTCGCGCTGCTCTATCTGCTGGGCATGACGGACATCCACCACGAGAACCTGATCGCCTGCGCCGACCAGCCCGTCCTCGTCGACGTCGAGACGCTGCTGCACCCCGACCTGCCCGTACCGACCGCCGCGCCCGACCCCGCCGCCCGGGCGCTGCGGACATCGGTGTACCGCACCGCCCTGCTGCCGCAGCCGCTCATCGGCGAGCGCGGCCTGCTGGACATCTCCGGCCTCGGTGGCGACCCCGGCGCGCAACAGCTCCGGGAGGCCGTCGAGTGGGCCGCGGCCGGCACCGACACGATGCACCTGGTACGTGGTGCCGCGCCCGTGCGGGCGGCCGAGAACCGCCCGACGCTGCACGGCGTCCCGGCCGATGCCGCCGAGTACACGGGCGAGCTGCTCGCCGGCTTCCGTGCCGGTTACCGCGCCATCGCCCGGTGCGCCGGCGACCTGACCGGCCCGGACGGCCTGCTCCGGCGGTTCGCCGCCGACGAGTTGCGGGTCATCGCCCGGTCGACGCGGACCTACACCGTGCTGCTGAGCGAGTCCACCCATCCCGACGTGCTGCGCGACGCGCTCGACCGTGATCAGATCTTCGACCTGCTCTGGGCGGCCTCGGTGGACGACCCGGTGCGGAACCGCCTGGTGTCCCGCGAGATCGAACAGCTCTGGGACGGCGACGTCCCCCTGTTCACCTGCCGCCCGGAGGACCGCGACCTGACCGGTGGCGACGGCGTCGGATTCGTCGACGTGCTCGACGAGCCGGTGCTGGCGACCACGCTGCGCAAGATCGCCGCGATGGGCGCCGTCGACCAGCGCGACCAGGAGTGGATCGTCCAGGCCGCGCTCGCCGGCCGGCTCGGCGGGGCACGCCACGAGTGCGCCGAGCCGGTGCCCGTCCGGTGGGAGGCCACGGCACCGGACCCGGGCAGGCTGCTCACGGTCGCCTGCGGCATCGCCGACAAGATCATCGCGGACGCGTACGACGACGGCGTGTTCGCCAACTGGCTCGGCCTCGAACCGGTGGACGGCGGGCACAGCACGATCATGCCGCTGGGCGCGGGGCTGGGTAACGGATACCCGGGCACCGCCCTCTTCCTGGCCGAACTGGCCCGGCTCACGGACGTCGACCGTTACGCCGAGGCCGCCAACCGGGCGGTGCGCCAGCTCCCCGTGCTGCTCACCGCGATGGAGGCCCGGCCGCACCTGGCGAGCACGGTCGGCAGCGGCGGGTTCACCGGCCTCGGGGGCATCGCCTACGCGGCGGCCCGGCTCGCCGACCTGCTCCAGGACGACGCGCTCGGCGACTCCGTCGAGCCGGCGGTACGCCTCGCGGCGATCGCCGCCGCGACGGAACCCCAGCTGGGCGTGCTCGACGGGCTCGCCGGCTGCCTCGCCGCGATGCTCGCCGTCAGCGAGCTGACCGGCCTGCCGCTCGCCGCCGAGACGGCCCGTGACTGCGCCAAGCGGCTGCTGGCGGCCGCTCCGTCGCTGCCCGCACAGCCCGGCTTCGCCACCGGTACGGCCGGGATCGGCTGGGCCCTGCTGCGGTTCGCGCAGGCGGAAGGCGACGAACGGTACGCCGAGGCCGGAAGCGAGATGCTGGCCCGTGCCGCCACCGGCCCCTTCCCGGACCTGTCGGCGCACTCGTGGTGCCACGGCGTCCCCGGAATCGCGGTCGCCATCGCCGACCAGGGCCGGCTGCTGGCGGACCCCGCGCTGGCCGCCTTCGTGGACCGCGCGGCGACCGCCGTGTCGAGATCGGGGCTGGTCGGCGACCACAGCCTCTGCCACGGGGAGCTGGGCAGGCAGGAGATGCTGTCGGTCGCCGCCGCACGCGGTCGGCGGGCCGCCGTCAGCGTTCGCTCCGACCAGGCCGGGCAACTGGTCGCCGCGCTGGACCAGGCCGGCCCGAGGTGCGGTGCCGCCGGCGGCGTGAGTGTCCCCGGCCTGCTGGACGGCCTGGCCGGGATCGGCCACGGACTGCTCCGTATCGGCTTCGCCGATCATGTGCCCTCGGCACTGCTGCTGCATGCCGAGCCGACGACATCCTGACGCGGTGTCGAGAACCAGATAAGGGGGAAGATATGCGGAACAAGGGGGAAGACATGCGGAACGACCTGACTGTTCCTCGACCGGCGGGGGCGGTGGAGGAACCGGGGTCGGCCGACACGCACCCGGCGGGCGAGATCAAACTCAGCTTCCTGTGGCACGTCGGGAGGCGGACGGGCATCCTGACCGGCCTGATGATCGCCGCGCCCGCCATCGCGGCCATCATCGACACCGGCGGTACGGGCGGTCACTCGTCGGAGTGAGCCCCCGCCGGGGAGCGGCGCCTTCCCGTGTCGTGTCATCGACAGCGGGTGCCCCGTGTTCGACGCGGTAATGCGGGTGCCGCTCACGTTAGCCTGCGGGCATGCGTTTCTCCTCGCCGGTGGTGATCGGACGTGATGCCGAACTCCGCACCGTCAACGCTCGACTGACGGCCACGCGGGCCTCGTCCGGCGGCACGATCTTCCTGATCGGCGAGGCGGGGATCGGCAAGACCCGGCTCGCGGAACACTGCGCGCACGCGGCGGCGGAGGCCGGTATGGAGCTGCTACGGGGCCGTAGCAGCTCCACCGGCCCCATCGTCCCGTTCCGCCCGCTGACCGAGGCGATCTTCTCGCTGTCGCGCACGGGCCGGCTGCCGGACAACACCGAGCTGGCGCCCTACCGGCCGGCCCTCGCCCGGCTCGTGCCCGAATGGCGGGACCCCGCGGTGCCGGAACGGGTGGCCTCGATCGTCGAACTCGCCGAGGCCGTCCTGCGGCTCGTCACCGCCGTGGCCGGGGGCCGGGGCTGCGTCCTCATCCTCGAGGACATCCACGACGCCGACGCCGAGACCCACGCCGTCGTGGAGTATCTGGTCGACAACCTCGCCGACCTGCCCATCCTGATGGTGGCCACCATGCGCCCGGGCAGCGGCCCCGCGACGGAGCTGGCCTGGGCCGCGGCCGTGCGGCGGTCCGCGACCGTCGTCGAACTGCGCCCCCTGTCCGATCAGGAGGTCCACGAACTCGCCTCCGCCTGCCTCGACACCGAAACCCTGCCCGCCGAACTGACCGACCGGCTGGTACGCGACAGCGAAGGAAACCCGTTCGTCGCCGAGGAACTCCTCAACAGCATGATCGGCGCACGCGCACTGGTCCGCGACGGCGACGGCTGGCGGTTCAGCGACGACCCGGCCATCGCGTTGCCGAACACCGTCACGCTCAGCGTGACACGCCGGCTGGCCAGCCTCGATCCGCAGGCGCGGACGTTGCTGCACACCGCCGCGGTGCTGGGCCGTCGCTTCCCCGTGGCCGCGGTCCGGGCGGCGACCGGTCTCGCGGAGCGGGCCATGCTGAGCCACCTGCGTTCCGGGGTGGACGTCGAGGTCATCATGCCCGACCGGTCGACCCCCGACTGGTACTCCTTCCGCCACGCGTTGACCGCCGACGCGATCCTGGCCACGCTCACCCCCGCCGAACGGTCCGCGCTGGCCAAACGCGCCGCCGACGCGCTGGAGTCGGCGTACGCCGGGCTGCCCGGACACTGGTGCCAGCTTGCGGCCGAACTCAGGCAGACCGCCGGCGACAACCACGCCGCGGGCCTGTTGTTCGCGGAGGCGGGCCGGCGGGCCCTCGGCGACGGCGCGACCACCTCGGCCGTCACCCTGCTCGACCGGGCGTACGAGCTGATGTCCGACCCGCCCGACCCCGAGGCACGCGCCGGCATCCTCGAGTCGCTGCTCAACGCCCTGGCCGAAGCCGGCCACGCGAGCCGGGCGTTTGCCCTGGTCGACGACGCGACCTGGGTGAACGCCGTGACCCTCGGCGTCGAGCAGCACGTCAGCATCCGGACCCGGCTCGCCTGGGTCGCGGTCACGACCGGGCGGTGGTCCGACGGCGCGTCCCAGGTGCGCATCGCCCGGGCGATCCTCGGCAGCAACCCGCCGCCGGGGCCGGCGGCCCGGGTGGACGTGGTCGAGGCGCACCTGATCTTCGGTGACGGCGACGGCTGCGGCCGGACCACGCAGGCCGAGCAGCTCGTGCTCCAGGCCCTGGCGGTCGCCGAGCGGGTGCCGATGGCGGAGACGGCGTGCCAGGCACTGCAACTCCTGGCCATGATCGCCCGCAGCCGGAGCTTTGACGAGGCGGAGTCCTACCTGACCAGGATGCTGGCGATGGCCGAGGAACACCGCCTGCCCCTGTGGCGCATCAACGCGCTGTTCCGGCTCGGGGTCAACCAGAGCATGCGGACCGGTGAGCAGACGCTGCTGCGCCAGGCGGAGCAGGCCGCGCAGCTGTCGGGCGCCATCATGCTCGGGCAGAGCATCGAGGGCGTGTACGCGATCCGTGCCGTCATGCAGGGCGACTACGCGACAGGTGACGAACTCGCCGCCCGGTGCGCCGCGGCGACCGCCCGGCTGCGCAACATCGACGACCAGCAGTTCGCGCTGGTGACGGCCGCCGCCTCCGCCGCCCACCGGGGACGACGGCGACTGATGGAGCAGCGGCTCGAGGAGTTCCGGGCGGTCGGTGGGGGAGAGTCCGGGCACGTGCCCCTCGCCTACGGCTTCTGCGAAGCCGTCTGCGCGCTGCTGGAGGAGCACCGGCCGGCGGCGATCCGGGCCCTCGACCTGGCCCGGGCGTGGGAGGACGACCACCCGAACACCTACTACATGACGGGTCGCTTCGGACTGCGGCCACTGCTCGACGCGCTGGCCGGGTCGCTGGACCGCACCGGCATGGAGGCGGTGGCGCTGGCGCCGGGTGCGAGCCTGCGCTGGAACCGGCAGTTCCTGCACCTGGCGAAGGCGGTGGTGTACGGGCGCGCGGGGCAGCGCGAGCGGGCCGCCGCGGAGGTCGCGCTGGCCCTGGAGGCCGCGGCGCCGTACCGCATGTCCTACCACCTGGGGTTGCGTCTGGTCGCCGAGGCCGCGCTCGCCGACGGGTGGGGCGAGCCCGTCGCCTGGCTGCGGGCGGCGGAGGATCACTTCCACAACGTCGACGCGCCGGTGATCGCCGGCGCCTGCCGGGGCCTGCTCCGTCAGGCCGGCGCATCGCTCGGGCAACGGCGCTCGGGTCACGACCGCATCCCGGCCCGGCTGCGCGCCGTCGGGGTGACCGTCCGCGAGCACGAGGTGCTCGTGCTGCTCGCGAAGGGCCACGACAACCAGGACCTGGCCTCGCTGTTGCACCTCTCGCCGCGTACGGTCGAGAAGCACGTCGCCAGCCTGCTGCTCAAGACCGGGCACGCGAACCGGAGGGCGCTGCGCGACAGCGTGGACGAGCTGCTGCGGTCCGACAGCCGATCCGGAAGCCGTCGGTGATCGACCTCGGACCCACGGTCGGGCGGCCGGGGGCCGCGTCGGAGGTGCGCGGGTCGAACCCGGGAAAAACTTGATCCGTTCCAAAATACTGGACTATGTTCATCACGTGACGCCCGACTTCGAGACCCAGCTGCGGGCGGTCTCGTTGCGCGTGACGCGGCCCCGGTTGGCGGTGCTCAGAGCGCTGCGCGACCATCCGCACGTCGACACCGACACGGTGATCGCCCTGGTGCGGGCGGAGCAGCCCACGGTCTCCCACCAGGCGGTGTACGACGTGCTGCGGGCGCTCACCGACGCCGGTCTGGTGCGGCGCATCCAGCCCGCCGGGGCGACCGCCCGCTACGAGTCCCGGGTGGGCGACAACCACCACCATGTCGTGTGCCGCTCCTGCGGCGCGATCGCCGACGTCGAGTGCGCCGTCGGCCATGCCCCTTGTCTCACCGCCTCCGACGACCGCGGCTTCGCGGTCGACGAGGCGGAGGTCGTCTACTGGGGCACCTGCCCCGACTGCGCGACCGAACGCACCGTTCAGTGATCCGCCAGTTCGGAAGGAAGCACATGAGCGACACCCAGGACAACGGCCCCGTCAGCGCGCAGGGCGTGGACAAGAAGGAGGCGGCCGGCTGCCCGGTCGCGCACGACTCCGTGACCGCGCACGGCAGCGAGAGCGAGAACCCGGCGATCGACTCGCCGACGCCGAAGACCGGAGGCCGTCCGCGCACCAACCGGGACTGGTGGCCCAACCAGCTCGACCTGTCGGTGCTGCACGCCCACTCGTCCAAGGGCAACCCGCTGGGGGCGGACTTCAGCTACGCCAGGGAGTTCGCCAAGCTCGACGTCGAGGCCCTCAAGCGCGACATCGTCGAGGTCCTCACCACCTCGCAGGACTGGTGGCCGGCCGACTTCGGCCACTACGGCGGCCTGATGATCCGGATGAGCTGGCACGCCGCGGGCACCTACCGCATCGAGGACGGTCGCGGCGGTGCCGGCGACGGCGGGCAGCGGTTCGCCCCGCTCAACAGCTGGCCGGACAACGCCAACCTCGACAAGGCCCGCCGGCTGCTGTGGCCGGTCAAGCAGAAGTACGGCCAGAAGATCTCGTGGGCCGACCTGCTCGTGCTCGCCGGCAACGTCGCCCTGGAGTCGATGGGCTTCAAGACCTTCGGCTTCGCCTTCGGCCGGGAGGACGTCTGGGAGCCCGAGGAGATCTTCTGGGGTCCGGAGGACACCTGGCTCGGCGACGAGCGCTACGCCTCCGAGAAGGAGATGGCGGCCGGCGTCGGGGCAACCGAGATGGGTCTCATCTACGTCAACCCGGAGGGCCCCCGCGGCAACGCGGACCCGGCCGCGGCGGCGCATTTCATCCGCGAGACCTTCGCCCGGATGGCGATGAACGACGAGGAGACCGTCGCCCTCATCGCCGGCGGCCACACCTTCGGCAAGACCCACGGCGCCGGCGTCGCCGACGACCACGTGGGCCCCGAGCCCGAGGCCGCTCCGCTGGAGGCGCAGGGCCTCGGCTGGCTGAGCACCCACGGCAGCGGCAAGGGCGGGGACACGATCACCAGCGGTCTCGAGGTGACGTGGACCGACGTGCCGACGCAGTGGAGCAACCGGTTCTTCGAGATCCTCTTCGGCTACGAGTGGGAGCTCACCACGAGCCCCGGCGGCGCGAAGCAGTGGGTCGCCAAGGACGCCGAGGCGATCATCCCGGACGCCCACGACCCGTCGAAGAAGCACAAGCCGACGATGCTCACCACCGACCTGTCGCTGCGCGTCGACCCGGCGTACGAGAAGATCTCGCGCCGCTTCCTGGAGCACCCCGACGAGTTCGCGCTGGCGTTCGCCAAGGCCTGGTACAAGCTGCTGCACCGCGACATGGGCCCGGTCAGCCGCTTCCTCGGGCCCTGGGTCCCCGAGCCCCAGCTGTGGCAGGACCCGGTGCCGGCCGTCGACCACGAGCTCGTGGGTGACGCCGACGTCGCCGCCCTCAAGGCGAAGGTCCTCCAGGCCGGCCTCACGACCGCCCAGCTGGTCTCCACCGCCTGGGCCTCGGCCGCCAGCTACCGGTCCACCGACAAGCGCGGCGGCGCCAACGGCGCGCGGATCCGTCTCGAGCCGCAGCGCAGCTGGGAGGTCAACGAGCCCGAGCAGCTCGCGACGGTCCTGGAGGCCCTCGAGGGCATCCGGCGGGAGTTCAACTCCGCCGGCGGCGCGAAGATCTCGCTCGCGGACCTGATCGTGCTGGCCGGCTCGGCCGCCGTCGAGAAGGCGGCGCGCGACGCCGGCGTCGAGGTCACCGTGCCGTTCCACCCCGGCCGCACCGACGCCACCCAGGAGCAGACCGACGTCGAGTCCTTCCGGGTCCTCGAGCCGCGCGCCGACGGGTTCCGCAACTACCTGCGTCCCGGTGAGAAGACCCAGCCGGAGGTGCTGCTCCTCGACCGTGCCTACATGCTCAACCTGACCGCGCCCGAGATGACCGTCCTCGTCGGCGGCCTGCGCTCCCTCGAGGCGAACGTCGGCGGCACGCGGCACGGCGTCCTCACCGACCGGCCCGGCGTGCTCACCAACGACTTCTTCACCAACCTGCTCTCCCCGGGCACCCGGTGGAAGGCGTCGGAGTCCGACGAGCACGTGTACGAGATCCGGGACCTGGCCACCGACGAGGTGAAGTGGACCGCCACCGCGGTCGACCTCATCTTCGGCTCCAACTCCCAGCTGCGGGCCCTCGCCGAGGTCTACGCCAGCCAGGACGCGCGCGAGAAGTTCGTCGCCGACTTCGTCTCGGCCTGGACCAAGGTCATGGAACTCGACCGGTTCGACCTCGCCTGACGAAACTCCGGACGGCGAGCCCCCGGTCGATCGCTGGTCGATCGACCGGGGGCTCGTCCGCCCGTGCGGCGGATTCGCTCACCGGTCCGGTGGCTCCTAGCATCACGGGGTGCGTGTGAAGTCGCTTGCCGCCCTGCTCGTCCTGACTGTCGCCGGGGCGGGCCTGCCCGCCTGCGGGGACTCCGCCCCCGACGGCGACCCGCCGCCGGCCCCGGCCGCCGCGCCGACGTCGGCCGGCGGGGTCGGGGCGCCCGGCCGCGGGGTCCCGGCGGCCCGTTCCGGCCTCGGCGGGCCCGGGGCGAGCGCCAGCCCGAAGCCCTCGACGAAGGCCGGGGCGCTGAAGGCCGGCAACCCGAACGGCGGCGCGGCCGTGCCGGCCGAGGCGCAGGCCGTCGACACGTCGAAGCCGACCCGGACGATCGGCAGCGGTACCGCTGCCAGCTGCACCTCGGCCGCGGTGGTCAAGGCGGTCGCGGCCGGCGGCGTCATCACGTTCGACTGCGGGTCGGAACCGGTGACGATCAAGATGACGGCGACGGCCAAGGTCCGCAACGCCAACGGGCCCAGGGTCGTGCTGGACGGCGGCGGCAGGGTCACCCTCAGCGGTGCGGGACGGCGGCGGATCCTCTACATGAACACCTGCGACGGCGCGCAGGGCTGGACCACCTCGCACTGCCAGAACCAGGACCACCCGCAGCTCACCGTGCAGAACCTGACCTTCGCCGACGGCAACTCCACCGGCGAGCGGGCCGAGGGTGGCGGCGGCGGGGCCATCTTCGTCCGGGGCGGCCGGTTCAAGGTGGTCAACTCGCGCTTCGTCCGCAACCGCTGCGACCGGACCGGCCCCGACCTGGGCGGCGCGGCCATCCGGGTACTCAGCCAGTACGAGAACAAGCCGGTGTACGTCGTGGGCAGCACGTTCGACGGCGGCGTCTGCGCCAACGGCGGCGCGTTGAGCAGCATCGGCGTCAGCTGGGTGGTGCTCAACAGCGTCCTGCGCGACAACCGGGCGGTCGGCACCGGGGCCAACCCGGCCAGGGCCGGCACGCCGGGCGGCGGCAGCGGCGGGGCGATCTACTGCGACGGCAACGGGTTCACCGTCCGGATCGCCGGCACGATCATCGAGGGCAACAGGGCGAACGAGGGCGGCGGGGCCGTCTTCTTCGTCAGCAACGACCGCACCGGCACCATGCGGATCGAGAACTCCACCCTGCGCCGCAATCCGAGCGACGGCTTCGAGACGCGCGGCTACCCCGGCATCTTCTTCCTCGGCGCCCGCAATCCCACGGTGACCGGCTCCAAGCTCAGCTGACCCCACCGCCCCGGTGCGGGCGACGGGGACGGGCCGGACGGAACCTCGGTCCTAGGATCGGGTCATGGGAAGGACCGACCGCGCCAGCCGGGTGATCGCGGCACCACCGGCGACCGTCTACGGCGCCCTGCTCGACCGGGAGTCGCTTGAGGCATGGCTGCCGCCGGACGGCATGCGCGGGCGGGTCGAGCGATGGGATCCCCGGCCCGGTGGCGGGTTCCGGATGGTGCTGACCTACCTCGACTCCACCGACAGCCCCGGCAAGACGTCGGATGCGACGGACGTCGTCGACGTCGGGTTTGCCGTCCTGGTGCCGCCCGAGCGCGTGGTGCAGCGGGCGGTGTTCGAGGCCGACGACCCGTCGTACGCGGGAACCATGACGATGACCTGGCATCTCGCCGCCACCGGTGCGGGGACCGAGGTGACCGTCACCGCCACGGACGTGCCACCCGGCATCGACCAGGCGGACCACGAGGCCGGAATCGCCTCCTCGCTGGCCAACCTGGCGGCGTACGTCGAAGCGGCCGGCTGACGCGGATCGGCCCCGGCCCGGCCGCCGGCGAGATCCCGACCCGACCGGTCATGAGCCTGAGCCGAGGCGCCCGACGACGGGTGACCGGACCCGGGAGCCTCCCGACGCCGTCGTGCGGGAACAGCAGCCGTGGTCTACGGGGCGGGGGCCGGCTCGACGGTGAGCAGCGCGGCGAGCTGGCGCAGGATGGCCGGGCGGGCGCGGTAGTAGACCCAGGTCCCGCGCCGTTCCGCGGCCACCAGGCCGGCCTCGCGCAGCGTCTTCAGGTGGTGCGAGATCGTCGGCCCGGTGAGGTCGAAGGCGGGGGTGAGGTCGCAGACGCACACCTCGCCGCCCTCCGCGGAGGCGATCATCGACATCAGCTGCAACCGCACCGGATCCCCGAGCGCCTTGAACGCGGGAGCGAGCGCCGCGGCCGTCTCGGCCGGCACGCGGCGCTGCGCCAGGGGAGGGCAGCAGGCCGCGTCGGCGGTGAGATCCAGGAGGGCGAGCGGCGCCGCTTGCTTTGACATTCCTCTAGGTTGACATTCTTCTAATCAACGTGCAACCGTCTGCTTAGACGAACGTCAAGGCAGGGTTCGAGGAGGGGGACGTCATGCTCGGCGAGGACCGATGGTCGACGGCGGGTCGGGCGAGGGCCGGTGGGCCCGGCGAGGAACCGGGCCCCGCCCCGGCCGTCGCCGGTTCCGGTCCGCACGGAGGCTGCTGATGGCCGACACCACCGTCCGCCCGATGCGTCCGTACGACGCCGAGCGGGTGCTGGCGATCTACCAGGCCGGCCTGGACGACGGTGAGGCCAGCTTCGAGACGAGCGCGCCGACCTGGGCCGCCTTCGACGCGGCCAGGCTGCCCGAGCACCGCTTCGTGGCCGTCGACGGCGGCACCGTGGTCGGCTGGGTCGCCGTCTCGCCGACCTCGACCCGCGCCGTCTACGCAGGCGTGGTGGAGCACTCCGTCTACGTCGACCCCGGCGCGCGGGGGCGTGGCGTGGCCCGGCTCCTGCTGGACACGCTCGTCGCGTCCACGGAGGCGGCCGGCGTCTGGACCATCCAGTCCGGTGTCTTCCCGGAGAACACCGCCAGCCTCGGCCTGCACCGGCGGGCCGGCTTCCGCGTCGTCGGCGTCCGCGAACGGGTGGGTCGCCACCGGGGCCGGTGGCGCGACGTCGTCCTGATCGAGCGGCGCAGTCCCGTCATCACCTGACCGGTCCCGCCCCGGTGACGGGACCGCACTCAGCCCTTTTGATTCGACAAATGTCTACGCAGTGGAGTGGTCTGATGAAGAACCTGAACGACCTGCCCGTCGTGGTGATCGGCGCCGGACCGGTGGGCCTGGCCGCCGCCGCGCACCTGCACGAGCGCGGCATCGCCTTCACCGTCCTGGAGGCCGGCGACACCCCGGGCGCGGCGGTACGGCAGTGGGGCCACGTGCGGGTGTTCTCCCCGTGGCGGTACAACGTGGATCCCGCCGCCCGCCGGCTCCTGGCCGACGCCGGCTGGGTCGCCCCCGACCCGGAGGCACTGCCCACCGGCGCCGAACTGGTCAGCGACTACCTCCAGCCCCTGGCCGACCTGCCGGGTCTCAAGCCGCACCTGCGCCACGGCGCCCGGGTCGAGGCGATCAGCCGCCTCGGCCTGGACCGGCTGCGCACCGCCGGCCGCGAGCGGACGCCATTCCTGATCCGCCTCGCCGACGGCGAGGAGCTCCTCGCCCGTGCGGTCGTCGACGCCTCCGGCACCTGGTCCACCCCGAACGTCCTCGGCGCCTGCGGCCTGCCTGCCCGTGGCGAGGCCGACGTCGCCGCCTTCCTGGAGCACGCGTTGCCGGACGTTCTCGGCGCGGACCGGACCCGGTTCGCCGGCCGGCACACCCTCGTCGTGGGCGCCGGTCACTCCGCCGCGAACACGCTGCTGTCCCTGGCGGAGCTGGCGGGCGCCGAACCCGGCACCACGGTCACCTGGGCGATCCGCTCGGCCAGCCCCACCCGCACCTACGGCGGCGGGGACGCCGACGCCCTCCCGGCGCGCGGCGCCCTCGGCTCCCGGCTGCGCGGGCACGTCGATGCCGGCCGGATCCGGCTGCTCACCGGCTTCTCCGTGCACGCGCTCGCCCCGGCCGAGGGCCGCGTCGCGGTGGTCGTCCGGCACGCCGACGGCGGCGAGGAGTCGATCACGGTCGACCGGATCGTCGCCGCGACCGGCTTCCGGCCCGACCACTCGATCGCCTCCGAGCTGCGACTGGACCTGGACCCGGTGATGGGTGCCACCCGGGCCCTGGCCCCGCTGATCGATCCCAACGAGCACTCCTGCGGCACCGTGCCCCCGCACGGGGTCGACGAGCTGTCCCACCCGGAGACCGGCTACTACGCCGTCGGCATGAAGAGCTACGGTCGGGCGCCGACGTTCCTCATGGCCACCGGCTACGAGCAGGTCCGCTCCGTCGTCGCCGCCCTCGCCGGGGACTGGGAGGCCGCCCGCGACGTCCAGCTGGAGCTGCCCGAGACCGGGGTGTGCAACGGCAACCCCACCGAGCCCGTCGACGGCGACGGCTGCTGCGGTCCCGCTCCCGCCGTCGAGCCGGCGGGTCGTGGTCTCGCCACCGGCCTCTCCGGGGGCCTGCTGTCCACGCCGCTGCACCTGGCGACCCTCGATGCCGCGCCCGCCGGCGGTCAGACCGGTGGCTGCTGCGCCGGCTGACGCCCGACACCAGGGTGCCCGCCGCCCGCACGGTCGGCGGGCACCGCCCGACTGCGGCCGGGCGCGCTGCCCTCCGGAGAGTCTGGCGCGGTGGTATCAAGGACCGACACCGGCCGAGGAGGGGCAGTGCAGAACTTCGCCCGTACGTTCGTCGGCAACCTCGCGCTCTTCACCCTCCTCGGAGTGGCGGGGCCGATCCTGCTCGTCTGCGGCGCCCTGGGCGTCGCCGATGCCGGCGGCGGCGAACGGGGAGTCCCGCTGGCCTTCCTTCTCACCGGGTTGGTGTGCACCCTCGCGATTGCCGTCGCGGCGTTCCGCTTCACCCGGAAGCACTTCCGGGTCATCACCGACCGGGACCGGGTCTCCACGGCGTTCCACTGCGACGATCACACCTTCGTGCTGTGGACGCCCCGCGCCCGGATCCCGATCCAGGGCGGCCGGTTGGCCGTGGCCGAGGTGCGCGAGGCGACGTTCGTGTCGTACGGCGAGGACTGGGAGGCGACGTACCAGGAGTACGGGAGCGACGCCGACCCCGACGAGCCGAAGCCGCGCATCCGGCTCAGGCTGCGGGTTCACCCCGACGGCGGCGAACCGTTCGAGTCGACGCAGACGTGGCGCGTGCCGTCGCTGTGCCTGGCGGCCGTCACCGCGGGGCGACTCGCCGCCGTCGTCCATCCCGACGTCCCCGAGGAGTTCGGCATCGACTGGCCGCGCAGCGCCCTGCTGTCGGGCGTCCCGACGTGCGGGCTGCTCGGTCTCGACGGCCGGTACGCCGCGCTGACCGGACGCCCGGATCTCCTGCTGGAGCTGTGCCGGATCACCGGGACCGGGGCCGCCGGCCGGATCGCCATGGACGGCGACACGATCGACCTGCGACGTGCCGACCCCGCCGTGGCGAGGCGGCTCCAGGGCCTGGTCGAACGGGCCGCCGGCGGATGGCCGACGCCCGAGCCGGTGCCGGACGGGCGGGCCAGGTGGGTGGTCGACCTGCTGGCCGGCGAGAAGGGGGCGTTCGGCGGCGTGGACCGCCGGTGGGCACGCCGCGGCGGGCACCTGATCCGCGGCCGGTTGCTGCAACTGCGGGGCACGACGACCTTCCAGTACGCCGGCCCGGTGCTGGAGACCGTCCTGCGACTCTTCCCCGCCGACGGCACCCGCCCGATCGACGTCGGGAAGAAGTTGACCGTGCCGATGACCTACCTCGCGCTGCTGCACCGCACGAAGCAGCTCGTCGTGCGGGTCGGCCCGGACGGCCGGTCGTACGAGATCGACTGGGAGCGCAGCGCCCTCGCCGCGGGGGTGAGCCCGGCCGTGGTGGTCGGACCCGACGGCCGGCGGTTCGACCTGACCGGCCGGTTCGACGCCCTGCTGGACATCATGCGGCTGCTCGTGACCGGGCGGGTCAGTGTCCCCGGCCCCGTCCTGGATCTCCGCGACCGCCGGACGGCCACCGTGGCGGCACAGGTCATGGACGTGGTCCGGGCGGGCCCCGACCGGAGCGCGCGGCTGGGCTTTCCGGCGTCGTAGCATCGCACGCTCCCGCGCGGGTCGGGTTGGTGACCGCACGCTTGCCGTGCGTGACCGGATGGCCGAGGGTCGAACCCTGCTCACATCCGCCGCACGTGCGTCCGAGGAGTCCCATGCAGCCGTTCGACCTGACCAGTGGCGACCAGATCCTCCACCAGCCCGCGCTGGCGAACAACGTCAGCGGGATGAACCTGTCCGTACGGACCGATCTCGGCACCCGCGTGGAGGCGTGGCGGGCGGGGCCCACCGTCACCGGTGACCAGAGGTTCTTCTGCCACGGCTACTCGCTGGGCACCTTCGGGGCGCACAAGTACACCGTGTGGGGCGGCTTCCTGCCGCAGGTGCTGGCCGACGAGTACCAGACCCTCGGGCGGATCGACAACGCGCGCAACGTCGCGGCCAGGGACGTGCTGGTCTGGTGGCTGGGGGGCACGGACGCGTACCACTCCGCGGTGGTGGAGCAGCCGGCGTTCCTGCCCACCGGCGCCCTGGACCAGGCGCACACGACGGTCAGTTCGAAGACCGGCACCGGCCCGCTGTGGATCGGTGTGCTGGCCCAGGACGTGCGGCAGCAGTACCGCGCCGCGGCGTACATCGAGGTGTACCGCCGCAACCAGTGAGGCACGGCGCGGGGCGGCCGGACCTCCGGCCGTCCCGCGTCGCTGTCCCGCACTCCTTGCTCAGATAGAGGCACGCCGATTGACAAAGTTTGGAATCCAAACTTAATCTGCGGTTCGCGATCGGGTGCGGCCGCGTTCGTGGTGGCGCCTGCCGCGAGCCCGTCCCAGCGGCACCCCAGGCGAGGAGCGTCATGGCCGAGATGCGAGGCACGACGAGAAGAACCCGATGGCGGCTGAGCCTGTTCACCAGCGCCCTCACCCTGCTGTTGGTGAGCCTCGGTCTGACGTTCGCGGTGAGCGCGCACGCGGCGGCCGGCTGCCGGGTGGCGTACTCGGCCAACCAGTGGCCCGGTGGCTTCACCGCGAACGTGGCCGTGACCAACCTCGGTGACCCCATCGACGGTTGGCGGCTGACCTGGACGTTCCCCTCCGGGCAGCGGGTGACCTCGGCGTGGAACGCCAACGTCACCTCCCTCGGCGCCGACGCCACCGCGACCGACGTCGGCTACAACGCCGCGATCGGCACCAACGCCACGGTGTCCTTCGGCTTCAACGGCTCGTGGTCGGGCGCCAACACCGCCCCCACGTCGTTCGCCCTCAACGGCGTCACCTGCACCGGCGACGTCGGCCCCACCACCGCCCCGCCGACCACTCCGCCACCCACCACCCCGCCCCCCACCACGCCGCCGCCGACCACCCCGCCGCCGGTCGGCGACCCGCTGGCCTACGTGGCCGCGATGCAGCCGGGCTGGAACCTCGGCAACACGTTCGACGCGGTCGGCAGCGACGAGACGGCCTGGGGCAACCCGCGGGTCACCCAGGCGCAGCTGGACGCCATCCGAGCGCAGGGCTTCAACAGCATCCGGATCCCGGTCACCTGGAGCAACCACCACGGCCCGGCGCCGGCGTACACCGTCGACCCGGCGTGGCTGAACCGGATCAAGGAGGTCGTCGGCTGGGCCCTGGACGACGGCTTCTACGTGATGATCAACATTCACCACGACTCGTGGCAGTGGATCAATGAGATGCCGGCCGACCGGACCACTGTCCTCAACCGCTACAACGCGCTCTGGACCCAGATCGCGACCGCGTTCCGGGACGCCTCGCCGAAGCTGCACTTCGAGAGCGTCAACGAGCCGCAGTTCGCCAACAGCTCCGGGGACGCCCAGAACGCCCAGCTGCTGCACGAGCTGAACACGTCCTTCCACCGGATCGTGCGGGCCTCCGGCGGCAACAACGCCACCCGGATGCTCGTGCTGCCGACCCTGCACACCTCGTCGGAGCAGCCCCGCATCGACGAGCTGACGAGCACCTTCACCCAGCTGGGCGACCGCAACCTCATCGCCACCGTGCACTTCTACGGCTACTGGCCGTTCAGCGTGAACGTCGCCGGGGGCACCCGGTTCGACGCCACCACCCAGAAGGACCTGACCGACGCCTTCGACCGGGTGCACAACGCCTTCGTCGCCAAGGGCATCCCGGTGGTCATCGGCGAGTACGGTCTGCTCGGCTTCGACCGGCACACCGGCACGATCCAGCAGGGCGAGAAGCTCAAGTTCTTCGAGTTCCTCGGCTGGTATGCGAAGACCAGGCAGATCACCACCCAGCTCTGGGACAACGGGCAGCACTTCGACCGGCTCGGCTTCCGGTGGAAGGACCCGGAGCTGTTCGCGCAGATCAGGTCGAGCTGGACCGGCCGGTCCGGGACTGCCTCCGCCGACCAGGTGTACGTGCCGCGCACCGGCTCGATCACCGCCAGGTCGCTGACCCTGAACCCGAACGGCACCACCTTCCAGGGGCTGTACCAGGGCGGCACCCCCCTCGTGCGGGGCACCGACTACACCGTGTCGGGCAACCAGCTCACACTCACCGCGAGCGCGCTGACCCGGTTGGTCGGCAGCCGGGCGTACGGCGTGAACGCCACCCTGCACGCGCGGTTCTCCGCCGGGGTGCCGTGGCGGGTCGACGTGGTCACCTACGACCCGCCGGTGCTGTCGAACGCGACCGGGAACACCACCTCGTTCGCCGTGCCGACCCAGTTCCGGGGTGACCAGCTCGCCACCATGGAGGCGAAGTACGCCGACGGCAGCAACGCCGGCCCGCACGACTGGACGTCGTTCAAGGAGTTCGACGTTGCCTTCGCCCCCGACTACACCGGCAACCGCATCACGTTGACCGACACCTTCTTCGGCGAGGTCGACGACGGCGCCCGGGTGACGCTCACCTTCCACTTCTGGAGCGGCACGACCGTCACCTACCACGTCACGAAGTCGGGCAGCGGCGTCACGGGCGTCACCGCCGGCGCCGCCCGGGTGGGCTGACCCGACGGCGGTGTCCACCGTGCGGAACGGGCCGTGACCGTCAGCGGCGTCACGGCCCGTTCCGCGTACCCGACGGGATCATCCGCTGCGGTCCGCGCCGCCCGCCGTCGAGCCGGTGGCGTGGGCGCGGTCGGGGTCGCTGAAGGTGCTGACGCCGGGGACCAGCAGCGTGACGGCGCTGGCCGCGGCGGTCAGGGCGGCCGCCGCGACGAGGGTGGGCTGGATCCCGAACGCCGCGACCGCCGGCCCGGTGAGGGCGTAACCGACCGGCAGCAGGGCGAAGGCGCTGAGCTGGTCCAGGGCGAGGGTCTTGCCGAGCACCTCGGCGGGGATCTCGCGTTGCAGGGCGGAGAGCCAGGAGATGAAGTAGATCTCCACGACGAATCCGCCGAGGGCGAAGCAGAGCGCCGTGACCGGTAGCGGCAGGGCGAAGGCGAGGCTGGCGGGCAGGGCGGCGTAGGTGGTGAGGGCGAGCATGCTGACCGTGCCGGGCCGTCGGGGCCGCCACCGGCCGGCCAGCGCGATGGCCGGGAGGGCGCCGGCGGCGGCAGCCGCGAGGACGAGCCCGTAGGCGAGTTCGCCGCCGAGGCGGTCCGCGGCGATCAGCGGCAGGAGCGTCAGGCTGGGCGCGGTGCCGGCGAAGAGTTGGACCGCGACGGCAGCCATGACGGCGGCGACCCAGGGGCGACGCCGGACGGTGGCGATGCCGGCCGCGGCGTCGGCCAGGATGCTGGTCCGGGCCCGGTTGTCGGCGGCGACGTCGCGTACGCCCAGCACCGCGAGGGCGCCGGTCGCGAACAGCAGGGCCGCCAGGCCCAGCGCGGCGTGGATGCCGATGGCGGTGACGATCGCGGCGCCGGCGAGCGCCCCGAGGAGGGTCGCGGAGCGCTGCACGGCGGAGACCATGGCGTTGCCGCGTTCCAGCAGGCCGGCGGGGAGCAGCGCCGGGATCAACGACCGCATGGCCGGCCGGGACAGGGACTCGGCCACGCCGGAGAGCGCGGTGACGATGCCGAGCGCGGCCAGGGGCAGGTCGTCGAGGGCGAGCAGCGTGCCGAGGACGATGGCGGTGCGCATCAGGTCGGCGGTGAACAGGATCCGGGGCCGGGAGACGCGGTCGGCGAGGATGCCGCCGGCGAGCAGGCAGACCACCAGGGCGATGGCCCGCCCGGCGAGGATGACGGCGATGGTGCCGGCACCGGCCCCGAGTTGTACGGCGTACAGCGCGAAGGCGACCGGCAGGATCTGGTCGGCGACGGCCCCGGCGGACTGGCTGGCCCACACCCGCAGGAACCGCGGATGCTGACTCAGCTTCTGCGCGGCGGCGGTGGCGGGGCTGGCGGATGCGCTCATGGCGTGCGGCGCGTCCGGCGGTGGCCGGTGGCCGGCGCGCCGACGAGGGACGCCGGGCTGGTGGCGCGGCCGGGCGGGACCCCGCGGCTGGCGGTGCCGGACGCCTCGGTGGGGACGCCGGTGCGACCGGTCGGGCTCATCCGAGCTGTTCCCGGCCGGTGGGCGGGTCGGCCGGTGACCGGTGCGCGCTGGCGGCCAGGCGCGCCGGCGGTGGGTATCCCGGCCCGGTGGGGCCGGTGCCGTCATCGGGCGCGGGATTGCCGGCGGAGAGCAGGTAGGTGGCGAACTCGTGGTCGGGATCCACGCCGAGCATCGCCTCCACGCCGCTGTCGTGGAACGCCACGGTCTGGAACGGCGCCAGGCCGAGCGCGGTGCAGGTCAGCGCGAAGGTCTGGCCGTAGTGGCCGGCGTCGAACATCCACAGCCGGTAGGCCCGGGGGTGCCGGTACTTCCAGGACAGGCGGGCGGCGACGGTGGTGGTGAGGCAGGTGAAGGCCCCCTGGTAGGAGGGTTCCTGCTCGTAGGCCAGGGCGGCGATGCGCTCGCGGTCGACGGTGGCGTCGAGGAGTTCCAGGCGGTGCACCTCGGGCGCGTAGTGGTAGAGGCCGGCCGGGACGCCGGTGACGTCGTAGACGGCCACGTAGCACTCGACCTCGTGCCGGCCACCGGCGGAGGCGCTGATGCGTCCCTGCTGCGGGCCGAACGCGCCGCCGTCGAGGAATCGCTGGGGCGCGAAGGTGCAGGACAGCACGGTGGCGAGCGCGTCGATGCCGACCGGGGTGCCGGCGAACGCGCGGTGGGTGCGCCGGGCGGCGAACACCTCCTCGACGGGCGTACGCAGCGGCAGGGTGCGTCGGGGAAGGTGCACCGCCGGGGCGTCCGGATACCGCTTGAACGGCGCCGGAGGTGCACCGTCGGCCGCGATCTGCGTGGCGGTGGCGTCGCGTTGCGGCGAATCCACGAGGTAGTTGGCGTCGCGCGCCTCGGTGTGCATGCGGGACGCGATGGGGCCCCAGTGCTGCCAGACGGGCGGGGTGCCGGCGTCGTCGGTGTCGGCGACGAGGATGCCGGCGTCGCGGAGCTTGTGGACCGCCTGGGTGGCGGCGTCGGCGGCCTCGCCTGGGAACTGGGCGGCGATCTCGTCGACGTCGGTGAAGTCGTCCAACCTCTGCAGCAGGTTCAGCAGGTCGGGGGTGACCCGCAGCCACCGGCGTTGACCGGGCAGGGCGACCATCAGCGCGTCGCTGTCCCAGCGGCAGACGAGCTGGTCGCGGCGACGTACCCGCATTCCGATGCCCTTTCGACGACGAAGCACGACAGACGGAATGGTGCCGGACCCGCATGCGGGTCCGGCACCGGGCGCGTCAGACGGCCCCGTGGTTCAGCACAACTTCGTTCGTCTCGACGATCACGATGTCGAAGGCCATGGCGTGTACCTCCTCTCGGGCGCGGTGGACTCGTGCACCCCTGGACGGAACCGTCTCCGCTGCGTCCGAGACGGGCGTTCGGGGGAACCTCAGTGCCGCGGCAACGCAGTCAGGATGCGGATCGGTCGGGCGGAGGAGGTAGGAAAGTCGACTGCGGCGAGCTTTCGGAGGCCCCGGAAGAGAAATTCGGAAACATTCTCCGAGCGGCGCACCGTCACGACAACTCCCCTCATCCGTTCCCGCTTGCGGCAATAGAGAAGGTAGCGAATGCGTCGACCTCCTGCCAAGGGGTCGGCGGTCGCTCTGCCACCGTCTTACAGCGAGAATCAATGGAGATGCGAGGCGACCTCCAGGGCCGGCAGCGACCGGGGCGCCGGCGTTCGCGGCCGGGGCGACGGGACCGCCGAGCCGCGGTCGGGTGCCCTGATCCGGCGTGCCGGATCAGGGCACCCGACGCGAGCGTCCGCGCAGGTGGCGCCCTCGTTCCGGGCGAAGTCGATCCCGCTGACGAGCGCTCGCCGGGGCGTGCCGCCGGACCTCGGCCGGGTTCGGCGTGCCGCCGCGCGGGCGGTTGGTCAGGGCGCTGTGGTGGTCCTTCGCCTTGGGCGAGCGCTCCTTCGGGGTGGTGGGCCGAATCGCGGGTCCCCGGGCGGGCAAAGCCGACCGGCGGGAAGGGATTCCCCCTCGATGGGTCGCGGGTGGGCCATTCGTGCACGGCCTGGCGTATGGCCTCGGGTGGCCTTTGAGTATTCCCGTTCCTGCACGCCCGGCAGCGACTCCGTAACCGGTATGACGCATTCGGACGCGTCAAAGCATTGAACGGTCGAATGGCCGCCACGCGCCCTGGTCCGGCGCCGGTCACGCCGCAGTGCCCACGGTCGGCTGCGCGGGTTCGCCGACCGGCGTCCTCGTGCCCGTGCGGAGGAGCAGGAGCGGGGTGGCCAGGAGCAGTACGCCGGCGACGCCGATCGCGGCGCGTACCCCGGCGACCGCGGCGAGGACGCCCCACAGCGCGGTCAGCACCGCGATCGCCCCGGTGCCCGTGACGTTCCAGGCGACCAGTACGCGGCCGATCCTCTCGGCCGGTACGCGCTCGAGTCGCCCGGTCGCGAACAGCGGATTGAACACACCCATGCAGGTGATCAGCGCCAGCTCGACGGCGATCACCAGGACGACGCCGGCCGTGCCCGACATGACGAAGAACAGGCCGACCGGCCACACCGCGCGCAGCGCGCCCGAGACCAGCAGGACCCGGCGGCGTCCGTGCCGGGCCGCCAGCCGCGGGGCGAGCTGGGCGCCGATGAAGCCGCCGACGCAGGGGAGCCCGAACGCCAGGCCGTACTGCCAGGCGGGCCAGCCCAGGTCGCCCAGGAGCAGCACGGCCAACAGCGGCTCGGTCGCCATGATCAGCGCGTTGACGGTTACGGTGTTCGCGAACATCGGGCGCAGCTCACGGTCGGCGAGGATGAACCGCCACCCCGCCACCAGGTCCGCGCCGCGCAGCCGGGTCGCCGTCCGGTGCGCCGGGCGCGGCTCGTGCTCACGGATCATGCCGATCGCGAGCGCCGACAGCAGGAAGCCGACCGCGTTGGCGATGACGGTGACGACGGGCCCCAGCAGACTGACGGCGGCCCCGCCCAGGGTCGGCCCCACGGCGGTGGCCGTCCAGGTGGTCGACTCGAAGCGTCCGTTGGCGACCAGCAACTGCTCGGGGCGCACGACGGACTTGACGAAGGCCCCGCTCGCGGAACTGAACGCGATGTTCGCCGCCGCACCCAGCACGGAGACGACCAGCAACTGGGTGTAGCTCAGCACCCCGAGTCCGAACGCGACCGGGATGCTCAGCAGAGCCGCGAACCGGACGACGTCCGTGGCGACCATGACGGGCTTCCGGCGCTGCCGCTCGACCCACGGGCCAAGCGGGAGGGCCAGCACCGCACCCACCGCCAGGCCCGCCGCGGCCAGGGCGGAGACCGCGGCCGGGCCGGCGTCGAGCACCTGGATCGCGATCAGCGGGAACGCCCCGAACCCCAGCCAGGTGCCCACGGTGCTCGCCGCGTACGCCGACCACAACCACCCGAACGACCGTCCCAACCGCTGCGGCACGATGCTGCCCCTCCCCGTCACAACCGATCGTTGACGGCAGGGATTCGACCAGGGCGGGTGAGCTGGCGTCCAACAACGGACGTGCCGGCGAGCCACAACCGACGTTTGTGGGTCGTACGATCCCGGGCGTGGACATCGAGGCCGTGCGCACCTTCGTCGCCGTCGTCGACGCGGGACAGTTCCAGGAAGCCGCCGTCGACCTGCGGATCACGCAGCAGGCCGTCTCCAAGCGCGTCGCCAACCTCGAACGCGACCTTGGCGTCACCCTCTTCGCCCGTACCGCCCGCGGCGCCCGGCTCACCCTCGACGGGCAGGCGTTCCTTCCGCACGCCCGCGAACTGCTCCGAGCGGCCGAACGGGCTGCCGCCTCGGTCCGGCCGGGCGAACGCGCGCTGCGCGTGGACGTCCTGAACCGCCGCATCGCCCCGGCCGTGGCACTGCGGGACTTCCACCGGGCGCACCCGGCGATCGAGTTGGACGTCGTCACGCTGTCGGACGCCAACGCCGCGACGGCCATCGAGGCGGTCCGCGCCGGGGAGATCGACGCGACCTTCCGGGCCGTGCCCGTACCGGACCGCGCGCTACCCGACGGAATCGTGGTCGAACGGGCCCTGGACGACCCGCTGCAACTGCTCGTCGGGCCGTCCCACCCGCTCGCCGCCGCCCGGTCGCTGACCCCGGCCGACCTGGCCGGGCACCGCATCTGGATCCCGGGCATCCGGCGGGGCACCGAGTGGGCCGCCTACTACGACGAGCTCACCGCAGCCTTCGACCTGAGGATCGACGCGATCGGCCCGAACTTCGGCACCGAGGCGCTGCTCGACGCGATCGCCGACTCCACCGACCTGGCGACCCTCGTGGGCACCGGCGACCGGTACATCTGGCCGGCCACCCATGACCTGCGCCGCATCCCGCTGCACGGCCCGACGCCGGTCTACCCCCACTCGTTCGTACGCCGCGCGGGCAACCGGCACCCCAGCCTCACCGCCCTTCGCCGGCACCTGGTGGCGGCGCGGAGGGCCACCGTGGCCGAGGCCTGGACGCCGGGCTGGGCCCGCCCGCGCGCCTGACCCCGGCCGACCTGGACGGTGCCGGGTCGGCCGGGGCGCGGTCGGGCGAGAAGAAGGGTCAGACGGCTCCGACGGCCACCGGCTCGCCGGGGGCCGGCTCGGCGGCGGGTGGCGGAGCGGGGACCGACGCCGCGCCGGCGACGGGAGCCACCGTCTCCTCGGGCAGGTACTTGCCGAGCTTGCGGATCCGCCTGGCGTTGTTGACCAGGACGTCGATCGACGGCAGGTCGGTGTCGAGCCGCACGATCGTCGGGTTGGCGGCGGCGTGGTGGATGTTGCTCAGCAGCGTGTGGAACGACCGCGGGAACAGCGAGCGCACGAACTTGGACTGCTGCCGGCCGCGCCGGATGCTGGTGATCGGCTTCGACCAGTCGATCTGGCCCAGCCGGAACCGGTGTTGCCGGAGCAGTTCGCGCCGGAACTCCTGCCACGGCACCAGCTTCAGGTCGAACCGCTCGGCGACCTCGCGGGTGGTCGCCGGGGTCACCGGGTAGCTGATCGCCCGGGGAGCGTCCGACAACGCGTTGTCCACGACCGACCGGGCCAGCACGTCGCCGGCGACGATCGGGCTGGTGACCTCCGAGTCCCAGATCAGGCCCAGCTGCAGCATGTGCGAGATCATGTTCCAGAACGAGTACTCCATACCGGGGTCCTTGAACCCGGTGGGCGCGCCGCCCAGCGCGAACGGCGCCTGGTAGATGTGGATGGGCACGCCGTCGCGGTTCGCCCGCAGGCTGAGGTGCTTGACGACCCACTTCATCCTGCTGTAGCCCGTGTAGAAGAAGCTGTTGCGGTAGAAGTCGCGCCGCTGCTGATAGACCTCGCTGCCGACCGAGCCGATGACGTGCAGCGTCTTGAACCGCTGCTGCAGGCAGAACTCGGCGAGCCGGAGCGTCGGCAGGACCTTCTCCTGGCGGTACCGGGCGTAGGGGTAGTCGTGGGTCGTCGCCCCCGCGGCGTCGATGACCACGTCGACCTCGGCGAGCAGTTCGTCGTGGGCGGCGGGGTCGAGCCCCATCGCCGGCTCCAGGTAGCTGCCCTCCAGGACCGACAGCTTCCCGGTGTCGGGCAGCTCCATCTTGTACTTGCGCAGCTGCCGCGCGATGCGGTCCTCGCCGGACTTGTCGCCCTTGCGGCGCACCAGGGCGTAGACCGTCGCCACCCGGGCGTCGCCGAGGAGCTCACGCAGCATGTGCATGCCGACGTATCCGTTCGCGCCCAGCAGGAGCACGTTCTTCGGCTCGTCGGCACCGCGTCGGGGGAGCCGGCTCGCCACCGCTCGCGGGTCCTCGGAGTAGCCGAGCGAGAGCCGGTTGGGGCTGCCTGTCGACAGCGCGATCCGGTCGCTGTTGTGTCGCAGGAAAATGTGCATGGATCCGCCTTTGCACGAAGGGTGGGTGTTTGGGGGCCGGACGGGGACCGCGCCGGCGCTCAGGCCACGCGCCGGTCGAGGTGCTGCCAGAACCTCTCGCGCAGCTCCCGCCGGAGGAGCTTTCCGCTGGGGTTGCGGGGCAGCTGGTCGACGAACTCGAAGCTCGCCGGGATCTTGAAGTCGGCGATCCGTCCCCGCAGGAACGGGGTGAGATCGCGGGCGGTCGCGGGCTGGTCGGGGTGGGTCACCACGAAGCAGTGCACGACCTCGCCCCAGTGCTCGTGCGGCACGGCGACGGCGGCGGCCTCGACCACGCCCGGGTACGCGCAGACCGCGTTCTCGATCTCCGCCGGGTAGACGTTCTCGCCGGCCACGATGATCGTGTCCTTGATCCGGTCGCGGACGAACAGGAAGCCCTCGTCGTCCAGGTAGCCGGCGTCGCCGGTGTGCAGCCAGCCGTCGACCAGGGTCGCGGCGGTGGCCTCGGGCAGGCCCCGGTACTCGATCATCCGAGCCGGGGTCGACAGGCAGATCTCGCCGACCTCGTACGGCGGCAGCACCCGGCCCGTACCGTCGACGATCTTCACGCCGAAACCCGGGTACGGCCGACCGGCCGCCTGCATGCGCGGCCCGCCGACGACGTGCTCCGACGGCGGCAGGCAGACGGCGGTGTTGCCGCTCTCGGACAGGCCGTAGATCTGCGCGAACTCGCAGTCGAACATCTCGATGCTGCGGCCGAGCAGCGCTTCGGAGATCGGCGACCCGCCGTAGACGATCTTGCGCAGCGAGACGAAGTCCTCCCGCTTCGGCCGGGGCGGCGCCAGCATCATCTGCAGCTGGGCCGGCACGACGCACGCAGTGGTGACGCCGTGCCGCCGGATGAGGCGGACCGCCTCGTGCCCGGCGAACACCCGGACCGACACGTTGGTGATGCCGGCGCTGAAGCCCTGGATCGACCACCAGAGCCCACCGATGTGGAACCCCGGGATGCCGATCAGGCTCACGTCGTCCGGCCGCCAGTCGATCCAGTCCAGGCCCTCGGAGGCGAGCGCGTCCCGCACCGCGAAGAAGCTGCGGTGGGCCAGCACGACCCCCTTGGGGTTGCCCGTCGTGCCGCTGGTGTACACCTGGGCCAGGGGCTGCTCCTCGGTCCAGGACGGGTCCAGGTCGCCGTCCTCGTCGGCCTGCCAGCCGGTGAAGCCGGCCAGCGGCACGACCTCGCGCAGCTCGGGCAGGTCCGGCCGCAGCGTGTCGACGGTGTCCAGGAGGTCCTCGTCGCAGAAGAGGACCGTGCTGCCGGAGTCGCGCATGATGTGGCGGATCTCGCCGGCGCGCAGCCGCCAGTTGATGGGGACCAGCACGGTGCCGGTCTTGGCGCAGGCGAACAGGACGTCGTAGTAGTGCTCGGACTCCTTGCCGAGGTAGGCGACGCGGTGCCCGGCCGTGACCCCGGCGCGCCGCAGGGCGTGCGCCGTCCGGTTGCTCGACCGGTGCAGCTGCGCGTAGCTGACCGAACGGTCCTCGCAGTGCACCGCCGGGTGGTCGGGCCGCTGCCCGGCGTGGAATGCGACGACGTCGTGCACCGTGCGCAACTGCGGGTGGTACGCCGTCATCGGCCCGTCCCTTCCGGGACCGCCAGCGTCTCCTCGAGGTACCGCACGATCGCCGGGCCGGACGCGAGGGCCGGCAGCAGGTTCGGGTCGATCTCGATGCCGAACGCGTTCTCGAGCGCCATCATGAGCTGGATCTGGCGCAGCGAGGTCCAGCCCGGGACGGTGTCCGGATCCAGCTGCTCGGGCAGCTCGTCCGGTGCGACACCGAACACCGAGGCGACCACCTCGCGGACGCGGGTCTCCAACATTGCTACTCCTTGGGTGTCGCGCCGAGGCCCTGCCCCGGGGTGAAGAAACGTCGCGTGATCCGGGAGATGGTGCGGAAGTCGTCCGTGCTCACCTCGTCGAGGGAGATCTCCGTGCCCAGTTCCGCCTCGATCAGGTAGAGCAGCTCGACGAAGTGCATCGAGTTCAGGACGCCCGTGTCCACGAGGTCGTCGTCGAGCCCGACCGAGTCGATGTCCGGACATCTGGCGCGCAGGAACGTGGTGAGGAACTCCGGAACCGTCTCGGTCGTACTCATGACCCCTCCTGGGGGCGTGTCGGTGCGGGGAGGATCTTCGTGGTGAGCCGGGCCGCCGTCGGTTCGTCGGCGCACCGGTGTTCGGCCACGGCCCGTCCGGTGGACAGGCCGGTCGGGATGAGCCGGTTGGTGCGCAGTGCGACGGCCGGATCGCGCAGCAGCGGATTGGTGTCGCGCACGGTGGCGGAGAACAGCGCGAAGACCGGGTCGATGACCTTGGTCGCCCCGTCGGCGTCCTCGACCTCGACCCAGGCGTGGACCAGGTCGAGCATGCCGACCACCCAGCCGATCCGGGTGACCGCCGGGATGCCGGCCCGGCGGCAGAGCTGAGCCAGGTACCGGCTCGCCGAGTCGCAGCTCGCCACGCCGTGCGTGGTCACCAGGTCGACGTCGTTCTGCAGGGCCTCGGGCAGCTTGACCCAGCGCAGGTCCATGGCGGCGAACTCGGCGGCGATCGCGCGCAGCTCCGGGGAGCGCAGCTCGGCCAGCTCGCCGCGGGTGTGGACGGTGGCGGTGACGGCGAGCTGCGACGCCGTACGGGTGACGGTGTCGCCGGGGTCGCCGCTCGGCCCGGCGGTGCCGTCGGCGTCCTCGACCGTCAGGTCGCGCACCGCGCCGCCGCAGCGTTCGGGGCGCGGCAGGGCCAGCGTGCTGGTCGGCCGCGGGCCGCACGTGTCGGCGGCACACGCGATGCGCAGCGCGAACCGGGAGGCGCGGGGCGCGAGCAGCTCCTCGGTCGACGAGCGCATCCACCGGAGCGAGTAGGCGAAGGCCTGCTCCGGCACCGTCGTGCCGGTGCCGGAGTACAGCGCCAGGTTGAACAGGTCGCGCGAGTCGAACCGCTCCTCGCCCGGGTCACCGCTGGCTGGCAGCCCGCGGTCGAGCAACGTGGAGAGCGTGTGGTCGTCGCAGCCGAGGACCTGTCTCGCCGAGGCGCGGTCGACGTCGTCGAGCCGGTGCTCCGGCGGGACCGCGTAGAGCGTGTCCAGCCCCCGGCACAGTCCGGCCGCCGTCATGACCGCGCCGGGTTGTCGCGCCACATGGTCTTGATGACGCTTCCGGTGCTCAGCACGTACTCGTCCACGGAGGTCCACCCGAGCATCTCGTTGATCTGCACCTGCTCCGGGCCGGCCGAGGTCTCCAGGTAGCCGGGCAGGCCGAGGGCCTCGGCCCGCTTCTGGCCGGCGCGCATGAGGACGTAGCCGACACCGACCGAGTCGACCCGCCGGCCGAGCACCGCGAACCACACGTGCGGGCTGCTGGGGCGCATCCGGTCGAGCGCGTTGGAGATCCGCACCGCCTCCGTCACGGCCCGCGGCCCGGCCAACAGGCACGCCACCGAGCGCAGCGCCCATCCCCACCACGGCGTCGTGCGCTCGTCGCCGTAGAGGACGAGGATCCCGTCGAGCCGGTCGGCGCGGTACGCGGCGAGGGTGATGCCCGAGCTCATCAGCTGGGCGATCACCAGCTCGGCCAGGTACAGCGCGGTCAGCGCGGACCTGCGCTGCCACCGGGGGAGCGAGCCGGCGGCGGCCCAGATGGCGCCGTTCTCGTACGCCTGGGCGAGCAACCGGGCGCCTGCCCACAGCTGCCGCCACCCGAGGTCCCGGACCTCGAGTCTGGGCTCCGGGCGCGCGATCGTTCGACTGTTCATAGTTCACCCCACGTCCAGACGGGAGCCCGCTGACCTGGGTGAATTTAATGGTCTTGGGTAATCGGCCAGTAATAAGAAGATCCCTTCGCCGGTTTCCGCAGTTGCGGCGGCTGCGGGGGCCGGCGCGCGACGTCGGCCCCGCCGCCCGCGAGGACGCGCCCCTCGCCGGGCTGCTCCCTTCCCCGGGGTCGGGTCCGGATGGGAGACTGAGTCGTGTCGCGTGACGACCTCGGGAGCCCGCCGGAGCAGCACCGTGCCGGGTCGGTGCCGGCGTGATCACCGGCCACTGGGAGGTCGTCGTCGTCGGCGGCCGGATCGCCGGAGCGTGCACCGCGTGGGCGCTCGCGCCGTACGCGGAGCGGGTCCTCGTCCTCGACGCCTCGCGGCCCACCGCGTTCTGGCCGCAGCAGTCCACCTGGGACCGGTCCGGCAACCTCGCCTGGGCCGAGCTCGGCCTGCTGGACACGGTCCTGGCCTGCGGCGCCCCGCGCACCTACGGCGACACCCAGCGCATCGGCGAGGACGTCGTCGAGCGGGTCTACCCGCGCGAGGACGCGTACTCGTACCGGATGAGCGTGCCGCGCGAGGTGCTGGACCCGGCGCTGCTGGCCGCGGCGCGCGGCCGGGGCAACGTCACCGTGCGGCGCCCGGCCCGGGTGCGGGACCTCACCGTCGACGCGGGCAGGGTACGCGGCGTGACCGTCCGGCACGGTTCCGTCGACAGCGAGGTCACCTGTGACCTGCTGGTGCTGGCGGACGGCCGGCTGTCGCGCAACGCGGAACGCGTGGGGGCGACCGCCTACCGGGTCGTCGAGTCACCGTGGTTCGCGCTGCTGGCCTACTACGAGAACCTGCCGCTGCCCACCGACCGCTCCTACTTCTCGTTGCAGGACCGCAGCGTCCTCATCTCGACGCCCTGCGGCGACAAGCAGTGGTGCGTCGCGCTCGACCTGCACCAGAGCCTGATCGACGAGACCGGCCGGCACCCCGCGCGCTCGTTCGAGCGGATGGTGCGCGACGATCCGCTGCTCGGCCCGGCCGTCGCCGCCGGCCGCCGGACCACGTCGATCGGCGGCGCGGGCCGGATGCGCATGCTGCGCCGGCCGATGAGCGGGCCGGGCTGGTGCCTGGTCGGCGACGCCGGCTACCACCTGGACCCGGTCACCGCCCAGGGCACCAGGGCCGCCGTCGTCACGGCCCGGATCCTGCGGGACCGGATCGCGGGCGCCGGCCGCGTCGCGGGCGCGGACCTGACCGGCCTGACCGACGAACGCGACGCCGCCCTCGACGACGACTGGGCCTACACCGAGCAGATCGTGCGCGCCTGACCGACGCGTCCACCGGCCGCCACGTCCACCGGCCGACGTCTCCACCGGCCAGCGTCTCCACCGGCCGACGTCTCCACCGGCGGGCGAGCTGATCCGGCCGGCGCTCCACCGGCCGGGGTCGGCCCGAGACCGGCTATCCCACCGGCCGGGGACGGCCCGACCGGCTACCCCACCGGCCGGCTGCCGTTGACGGTCACCCGCTGGCCGTAGCGGGAGTGCGGGTAGTAGTCCCACACGGCGTGGTGCTGGGTGCAGCGGTTGTCCCAGAACACCAGCGTGTTCGGCGTCCAGCGGACCCGGCAGCTCAGGATCGGCTGCTGGGCGACCCAGCCGAAGAGCATGTCCAGCACCGCCCGGCTCTCCTGGCGGGAGAGCTGCACGATGTGCGAGGTGAAGCCGGCGTTGACGAAGAGCAGCTTGCGGCCGGTCTCCGGGTGCCGTACGACGACGGGGTGCTCGCTCTTCGGCACGACGTACTCCGGCGGCGGGGTGTGACCCTGCCACGGGATCAGGCCGTCGTGGATCGCCGTCAGCCCGTCGAGGAAGGCCCGCATCGGCGGGGAGAGCATCTCGTACGCCAGGTGCATGTTCGCCCAGAGGGTGTCGCCGCCGACGCCGATCTCCGGCGTCCTGGTGACGTAGAGCATCGAGCCCAGCGACGGCTCGGCCTCGGCCGTGCCGTCGGTGTGCCAGTCCTCGCCGGCCACGAACCGCGACTCCCGGCCGGCGCTGATCTCGAGCACGGCGGGGTCGCCGCCGTCGAGTTCGGCGAGGGGCTGCCGGCGCAGCTCGCCGAAGTGGCCGGCGAAGCGCTTGTGGTCCTCGGCGGTGAGCACCTGGTCGCGGAAGACCAGCACGTGGTGGGCGAGGAAGGCGCGCCTGACCTCGGCCAGCTGCCCGTCCGACAGTTCGGTGGCGAGGTCGAGGCCGGAGACCTCCGCACCGATGACCGGAGAGATCGGTCGGACGGTGATGGTGTCGTAGCGCTCCGGCGGGCGGGTCGTCGCCCGCTCGACGGCGGCAAGGACGTGCTCTTCCATTCGTTCCCTCCTGGATTCGGTGTCACAGGCCCCGGGCCAGCAGGTCGGCCACGATCAGCCGGCCGAAGGCGAGGTTGCCGTGGATCGGGTCGTCCGGCTCGCAGAACGCGGCCCGCTGCCGGCCCGTGCCGTCGGTGACCCGGGCCCGCAGGTCCACGATCTCCACG
Organism: Micromonospora sp. M71_S20; assembly: GCF_003664255.1. Lineage (NCBI taxonomy): Bacteria > Bacillati > Actinomycetota > Actinomycetes > Micromonosporales > Micromonosporaceae > Micromonospora > Micromonospora sp. M71_S20. The sequence goes on from NZ_RCCV01000004.1 coordinate 647,188, forward strand.
CCGAGCGCGACGAGCGCGCGGCGGATCGTCTCCTGGGCCGCCATGAACACCAGCGGGTCGGACATCCCCGGCACCCGCTGCGGCGGCAGCACCGCGAGCACACGCAGCCCCAGGTCGAGGGCGTGGCGGTGGAAGGCCAGGGCGTCGCGGGCCATGGCGCGCACGATGTCGTCGAAGAGCCCGCCGGAGAGGAAACCCGCCGGGAAGGCGCCGTCGCCCGCCCGGTAGATCCGCCAGTTCTCGGTGGTGGCGAAGAAGTGGGCGCTGAGCCCGAACGTCAAGACCAGCGGAACGGCGAGCTGCCCGATGTGGGTCACGCCCAGCTCGGCCAGGAAGCCGCGGTGGCGTTCCTGCACGGCGGCGTCCCGGAACACCAGGCCGTCGTCGCGGACGTCGAAGAAGCCGACGTTGAAGTCGCGCCCCGAGCCGACCGGCCCGCCGACGAAGGGCACCCCGGCCGCCGTGGCCGCGCGGGCGATCGGCCCGGCGTGCGAGTCGCCCAGCAGCAGGAACCTAACGGGCGCGGTAGTGGTCGAGGACGGCGTCGTCACAGTAGAGCTCACCTCCGTCGGCGGCGTCGGCGATGTCGACGCGACGGTCCGACGCCGTCGCGGTCGGCGGTGTCGGCCCGGTTCCCTCGCGTCGCCGTTCGAGGGCGTCGAAGAAGTGGCGCATGACGAAGGCCACCCCCGCCGGCGTCACCGCGCGCAGGTTCGGCGCGAAGAACACCCCCCGGAACGGGAAACCGGTGATCAGCTCGTACGAGGGGAAGTAGTCGACGTGGTCGTGTTCCTGGGCGAGCTGGCCAGCCGCGGCCCGCAGCACCGACTTGGAGTACGTGGTGGCGGTCAGCGCGTGCGCCCCGGTGGCGGTCGCGGTGAGCGGCACCGGCGACACGGTCAGCAGGACGGTCAGCCGGGGGTTGGCGGCGCGCAGCAGCGCGACGACGGCGGAGAGGTCCCGGTGCACCTCGGCGACAGTGAAGTTGTGGAAGACGTGCCGCCCGGGGTCGAAGGTGCCCCGGACGGTGCCCGGGCAGACCGGGTGGACGGTGCCGGTGACCACGTCCCGCCAGGCCTCGGTCAGCCCGAGGGTGAAGATGAGACAACCCGCCTCGGCGATCGCCCCCCGCATCGCCGCCAGGGTGGACCGGCGGGCGGCCAGGGCCGCCTCCGCCGAGTCGTACCCGTCGGGTTCGACCGACGGGCGGTACGGGTCGAAGAACCGGTCACCCTCGCGCCAGACCTCGTCGGGCCCGGTGTCGTCGGCCAGCGCCCAGGTCAGCCACTGTCGCAGGGTGGCGGCGGTGTAGATGGTGCCGGTGCGGAAGGAGAACGCGCCGTAGTGGCGGGCCCGCCGCTCGGCCTCGGTCAGCCCCGGCGGGGGCAGCTCGACCTCACGCCAGTTCATCCCCTCGTCGAGCAGGGCGGGACCGAGGTGGCGGGCGAAGCAGGAGCCGGCGGTGAGGACCGCGTCGTCCGGGTCGAGGCCGAACTTCGGCGTCCACACCTCACCGATGGCCAGCATCTCCGGCTCGGCCACGGCCGTGCGCCAGAACGACCGCGACGGCAACGACTGGTACGGGTTCATCGCGCCGCCCTCGGGTCGGTGGCCGGCTCCGCCTCGTTGATGGCCTCGGCCACCGCCGCCACGTGTGGGGCACCGACGATGCCGTAGTGGCTGGTGTCGACGAGGTGCCAGGCGAGCCCGGTCAGGTGCGTCCGCCACTTCCGGGCCTGCTCCTGCGGTGGACCGAGCGCCGGCAGGCCGGCCGTCGGGCGGCCCGCGAGCCAGAGCCGCCCGGGCGTCCCGGCCAGCCGGGGCAGGGTGTGCTGCGCCATACTCGCCAGGTTGGCCCGGCAGCAGCGCGCCAGCGCGTCCGCGTACGCCGTCGCCGCGGTGTTCGCGCCGGTCGCCGCCCCCAGTTCGTGGGCGAAGAGCGCGGCGAGCCGTTCCTCGTCGTACGCCCGGAAGGCCGGCGCGGCGTCCGGCGGCGGCGGGTCGAGCAGGTAGAGCTCGTCCGCCGGCTGGCCGGCCGCCTCGGCCTCCGCCGCCATCCCGAGCGCCACCCAGGCGCCGAACGACCACCCGGCGAGCCGCCAGCGCCACTCGTCCCGGGGGAAGCGGTCCCGCAGCGCGGCGTGGTAGCGCGCGGCCCGCTCCGCGAGCGACCAGGCCGGCTGCCCGGGGCGTACCAGCGCGGGATCGGCGATGACGCAGACCGTGAGCTCCGGGTCGAGCGCCGACACCAGCGACCGGTACGCCTGGACGTCGCCGCCGACCGGATGGACCAGGCAGAGCACCGCACGCCCCCGACCCGCCTGCCAGACCTCCACCGCCACGGCGGGCTCGGCGGCCTCGGCGGCGTGGACCGGCTCGCCGAGGAGCCCCAGCACCTCGGCCAGGCTCACCCGGTGGCTCAGCTGGGACAGGCCGAGGCTCACGCCGAAGTGCTCCTTGACCCGGTCGATCAGGTCCAGCAGCAGCAGCGAGTCGGCCCCCAGGTCGTAGAGGGACGCGGCCGGGTCGAGCCGGTCGGTGCCCAGCCAGTCGCAGAGCCAATCGCCGACCTGGTCGGCCGCCGACCGGGGCAGCACGGTCGGCGTCGCGACCTGCGGGCCGGCCGGTGGCGCGTAGAACTCCCGCGCCCGGTCCAGCGCGGTGGTGCAGACGAGCAGGTGCGGCAGCCGCAGCCGCAGGGCCTGGGCGAAGAGCCGGCGTCCCTCGTTGACGGAGAGGCCGACCGCCAGGTGCGCCCGGTGCCGGGCGTCGGTGGGCAGGGCGTCCCGGGCCAGGCCCACCTCGTTCCAGACGTCCCAGCCGACGGAGATCCGCAGCGTGGTGCCGGCCCCGGTCGCCCGGTGCCGGGCGAAGCCGTCCAGCAGCCCGTTGGTGGCGGCGTAGTCGAGCTGGCCGACGCCGCCGAGCTGCGCCGACATGGACGAGCAGTAGACGACGAACGCCGGCCGGTGGTGCGCGACCAGCCGCTCCACGAGCAGCGCGCCGTGCGCCCTGCCGGCCGTGGCCCGCCGCATCGCGGCCGCGTCCCGCCGGCCGATCAGCCCGCCGGCCGCGATTCCCGCGGCGTGGACCACCCCGTCGACCCGTCGGGTCCGGTCGTCGAGCCGGGCCAGCAACTCGTCGGGACCGGTCTCGGCCAGGTCGACCTCGACGAGGTCGACGCGATCGGCCCACGGCGCCAGCACGACCGGCAACGGCCCGCGCCGCGCGAGCAGGATCACCCGGCAGTCGCCCTGTTCCAACAGCCAGGCGGCGATGCTCCGCCCGATGCCGCCGGTGCCGCCCAGGACCACGTACACGGCCGGTCCGGCGGGCAGCGGACCCGTGGCCGTCGCGGCCGGCGGGCGGACCGGCAGCAGCGCCTGCTCCCACCAGTAGCTGCCGCGCAGCGCGAGTCGTCGGGGTGGCGGTGTCTCCTCCGTCAGCAGCGCCGCGAGCGCCGGCGCCCAGTCGGCCGGATCGGGGCCCGGCAGGTCCACCCAGTGGCTCTCGACGTCGCCCTCCTGGGGTGCGACCTCGCAGACCCCGGCGAGCAGGCCCAGCTCCGGCCGGCGTACGTCGTCGTCCACGGGTTGCGCCTGGTGCGACAGCCACCAGGCCCGCAGCCGGGACCGGCCGGGTAGCGCGGCGACGGCTGCCAGCAGCGCCGCCGGGGTGTCGACGCAGGCCCGGTACGAGTGGGCGAGCGCGTCCGCGTCGACCGGTCCGTCGACGGCCAACGGCAGCGCGTGGAGCCAGTCGACGCCGCTGCGCCCGGGGCCGGCCGGGGAGGCGGCACCGGTCAGCGCGTCGAGCAGCCGGCCCAGCGACTCGGGATCGCCCGGGTCGACCTGGTAGCTGTCCGGTCCGAGCCGGGCGAAGCCGTCGGCGGCGGTGACGGCCACCACCCGGGTGTGGGACACCGCGAAGGCGCGGAGCGCGGCCGGCGACGGCGGTTCCGCGGCCATGACCACGAGCGTCTCCGGGCGGCGGGCCCCGGGGTCGACTTCCGCGTGCCGCCAGCGCACCCAGTGCGGCTGGTGCAGCCACTCGGCCTCGGGCAGCCGCGCCGGCCACGGCTGATCGGCCGGCACGGCCCCGGCGGGCGGTGCCGCCCCGGCGGGCGGTGCCACCTCGACGGACGGTGCCACCTCGACGGACGGTGCCGCCCCGGTTGATGCCGCTCCGGTAGGCAGGGGCGACCCGGGCGGGGGTGTCGGCCCCGCCTTCGGGGCGCGGGGGAACTCGTGGTCGGCGAGCGCGAACGCCGGCGGGGGGAAGTCCCAGGGCGGCTGCGCCGGCCCGGCCGGCCACCGGATCGGCCGCCCGGCCAGCCAGGCGGCGACGAGGTCGGCCGCCGGCGGCGTACCGGCCGGGCCGGTGACCGCGACGGGCGTCGCCTCGACGGGGGTGACCTCGACGGCGGTCGCGGTGCGCAGCCAGGCCACGGCGGCGGCCACGTCGCCGCAGACGGCCGCCGCCCGCCACCGACCCGGCGTGCGGCCGGCCTGGAGGTGACGCAGCACCCGGTGGTAGGCCTCGGGCCGGGCCGCCAGGTAGTCGGCGATGCGGGCGGCGTCGGCGCGCAAACCGGCCGCGCTGCCGCTTGCCAGCAGCATCACCGGTACGCCGGCACCCGGTGGCGCGGCCGAGTCGGTGCCGCGCCCCGCCCGCCGGCGCTGGTCGACCGGGGCCCCGACCGGCTCGACCGCCTCGCAGACCAGATGGGCGTTGGTGCCGCCGATGCCGAAGCTGCTCACCGCCGCCACGCGCGGCCGGTCGACGGGCCAGGGCCGGGCCTTCGTGGGGACGTAGAACGGGGCCGGATCGGGGCCGAGCCGTGGATTGAGGCGACGGAAGTCGACGTTCGGCGGGATCAGCCCGTGGTGCACGGCCAGCACGGCGCGCACGAGGCCGACCACCCCGGCCGCCGCGCCGAGGTGACCGATCTGGCTCTTCACCGAGGCCAGCGCGATGCGGTCGGGCTCGGCCAGGTCGAACGCCTGGCGTAGCGCCGCCACCTCCACCGGATCGCCCAGTTCCGTCCCGGTGCCGTGCGCCTCCACGTAGCCCAGGTCGCCGCCGGCCCGTCCACTGCGACGCAGCGCGGTACGGATGACCTCGCGCTGGCCGGCGACCGACGGTGCGGCGTAGCCGACCTTCTCCGCGCCGTCGTTGTTGACGGCCGATCCGGTGATCACCGCGTAGACGGTGTCGCCGTCGCGCCGGGCCAGCCGCAGGGGCTTGAGCACGACCACACCCACCCCGCTGGCGCCGACGGTGCCGCCGGCGTCGTCGCTGAACGGCCGGCAGTGCCCGTCCGGGGAGAAGATGTGCTGCGGCTGGTATCGGTAGCCGGCGCTCAGCAACGGATCCACCAGCACGCCACCGACCAGCATCACGTCGCTGTCGCCCTGACGCAGTAGCCCGGCCGCGACGTGGACCGCCACCAGCGAGCTCGCGCAGGCCGCCTGCACGGTGAAGGCCGGACCGGTCAGGCGCAGGTGGTAGGCGACCTTCGTGGCCAGGAAGTCCTTCTCGTGGTGCAGCGCCAACTGGAAGGAGTCCGGCAGCCGCGCCGGATCGGCCTCGCGCAGCATCGTCTGGAAGTAGGTGTTCTCGCCGCAGCTGGCGAGCAGGCCGACCCGTCGCCCGGCGGGGTCGGCGATGCCGGCGTGGGCCAACGCCTCGACACAGCTCATCAGCAGGTGCCGCTGCTGCGGATCCATCAGCCGCGCCTCCTGCCGGCTGATGCCGAAGTGCCCCGGGTCGAAGCCGAGCACCCCGGCCAGTTGGCTGCGGGCGCCGACCAGGCCGTCGGCGGCGTCGAAGTGCTCGATGCCCCGGTCGCCCGCCTCCACCATCGCCCAGAAGGCGGCCAGGTCGGTCGCGCCGGGCAGCCGGACGGCCATCCCGACCACGGCGACCGGCTCGTCCGTCGGGCCCTGAGCAGCCTCGTCCCGCCCGGTCGCCGCGACCCCGGCCGCCCGCCGCGCCGTCGCGGTGGCCGGTGGTGAGGGATCGGTGGCCGGTGACGCGGTCTCGGTCGTCCGGGCTGCCGTGTCGGCGGCTGGTGACGCCACCTCCGCCGGTTCGTCCGGCGTCGCCGGGCCGGCGGTGGCCCGCTGTCCGGTGAGGAACCGGGCGAGGCGGCGGATGGTGACGTGCTCGAAGAGGTCGGGGATACTCAGCGGCAGCCCCTCGGCGGCGCAGCGCAGGTGGAAGCGCATGAGGTCGAGGCTGCCCGCGCCGTGGTCGAAGAAGCGCCGGTCGGGCCCGATCGGTGTCCCGACGACCTCCTCGAAGAGCCCGGCCAGCCGTGCCTCCAGGGCCGACATGACCGGCGCCGGCGCGGCGGCGCCCGGCCGCAGCTCCTCGCCCGGTGCGGTCAACGCGCGACGGCGGTCCAGCTTCCCACTGGCGGTACGCGGCAGCTCCGCCAGCCGCCGGAACCGGTCCACCCGCACGTACGCGGGCAGGAGCCCCGCCAGATGAGCGGTCAGCTCCTCCGGGGACGGTGGGTCGGCCCGCGACTCCAGACAGGCGACCAGGTGCGGGTCGTCGCGGACCACCACGGCGTTGACGACCGCCGGGTGCGTCAGCAGGGCCGCCTCCACCTGGCCCAGCTCCAACCGGTGCCCGCTGACCTTCACCTGCTGGTCGTCGCGACCCAGGTAGTGCAGCAGACCGTCCCGGTCGAACCGGGCCTGGTCGCCGCTGCGGAAGAACCAGCCGTGGCCGGGCAGCTCGACGAAGCGGGCCCGGTCGAGCGCCGGATCGTCCAGGTAGCAGGGCGCCACCAGCTCCCCGCCGATCAGCAGCTGCCCGGGGCAGTCCGGCGGCACCACCTCGTCGGCGGAGTCCACCACCCGCAGCCAGGTGTTGGCGACCGGGCGGCCGATGGCCGGGCGGGCCGGCCAGGTGGCCGGGTCGCCGTCGAGGCAGAGGCTGCTGACCACGTGGGTCTCGGTCGGGCCGTAGTGGTTGAACAGGCGCGCGCCGGGCAGCCCGGCGAACCAGCGGCGGATGCTGTCGGTGCAGATCAGCTGTTCGCCGGCGGTGACGACCTCCCGCAGCCGCGACGGGTACCGGCCGAGGCGTACGCCGTGCTCGGCCAGGAGTTGCAGGGCGACGTACGGCAGGAAGATCCGCTCGATGCCGGCGGCGTCGAGGTGTGCCAGCAGCGCCGGCATGTCCTGCCGCCACCCGGGCCGGGGCAGGTGCAGGGTGCCGCCGCCGCAGAGCGTGCCGAAGATCTCCTGGAAGGAGACGTCGAAGGAGAGCATGGAGAACTGCAGGGTCGCCGCCGCGCCCGCCAGGCCGCCGGCCTCGCTCTGCCAGCGCAGGAGGTTGACCAGCAGGGCGTCGCCGACCTGGACCCCCTTGGGTGTGCCGGTCGAGCCCGAGGTGAAGAGCGTGTACAGCGGGCGGCCGGCGTACGACGGCGCGACGGGCCTGGTCGAGGAGGACAGGACCACCGGGTGCCGGGGGTGACCGCTCTCGTCGATCACGTCGAGGGCGGGCTCGTCGCCGGGCGCCAGCAGCACGCAGAGCGGGTCGACCTGGCCCAGCACCTGACGCAGCAGCGCCGGCGGATAGGCCCGGTCGAGCGGCACGACCGTCAGGTTGAGCCGGGCCGCCGCCAGCAGCGCCACCACGTGCTCCACCGACGGCTCGAAGAACAGGGCGACGCGGTGCCGGTCGCCGGCCGACACCTGATGGAGCCGCGCCAGTTCGGCGGCGAGCGCCGAGGCGTACGCGTCGAGGTCGGCGTAGCTGAGTCGGCGGTCGCCGGCGACGAGCGCGGTCGCGGCCGGCTCCGCCCGTACCTGCCGGGCGAAGGCCTCGGCCACGGTGGGGAGGGCCACCCGGGTACGCCGGCCCCGGCCGGGCTCGGGCAGGCCGCTGCGGTAGGGCCGCACCAGCTCGGCCAGGGTGCTCGTGCCGGCGCCGGTCAACGCGTCGAGGCCGCGCCGGAACAGGTCGGCGGCCGCAGCCACGTCGGCGGCGTCGAAGTGGTCGTCGGCGTACTCCCAGAGGCAGTCGAAGCCGGACCCGTGCTCGACGACCGAGAGGGTGAGCGGGCACTTGGCCTCGGTCGGCGCCAGCCAGACCGGGCGGGACGCGCAGCCGGGCAGCGCCAGCGTGGAGAAGTCGGTGTTGTCGAGGACGAAGAGGAAGTCGAACAGCGGCGCGTCGGCGCCGAAGTCGTGGTCGGCGACGGCGTGCGCGAGCGCCACGTCCTGGGCGTCGAGCACCGCGCGTACGGCGGTGGCCTGTCGCCGCAGTTGCGCCCGCAGCTCCTCCCGGGGTGCCAGCGCCAGGGGGAGCAGCACGGTGTTGGCGAACATGCCGACGCTGGCCTCGAAGTCGCCCACGGGCCGGTTCGCCACCGGGCTGGCGACGCGCGGATGGGTGCGGCCGGTCACCCCGTACACGGCCCAGCCGAAGAGCGTCAGCAGCAGCGGGAAGCGGGTCAGTCCCAGCTCGGCGCCGAGCCGGTCGAGGGCGGCGCGGCCTTCCGCGTCGATCGTCGTGCGCAGCAGGTGGTCCCCGGTGCCGCCGCGCTGCCGGATCGGCCGCAGCGGCGCGGCGACCTCCGCCACGTCGGCGTAGTGGCCGCGCAGGGCGTCGCGCTGCGCCCGGTAGGCCGGCTGGGCGAACCAGTCGGCCTGCCACCGGGCGTAGTCCAGCGGGGTCGGGGCGGGCTCGTCCTCGTCCTCGGTCACCGTCGTGCCGGCCAGCGCCGCCGCGTACGCGGCTGACAGCCCACGGAACAGCACGTCGAGTGACCAGCCGTCGACCGCGATGTGGTGCAGGTGCAGCAGCAGCACCCCGCCGCCGTCGCGGGCCAGCCAGTACGCCCGCAGCATGCGCGGCTGCCCGAGGTCGAAGGGGGCGGCGAAGAGGGCGCGGGCGCGCTCGCGCCACCCGTCCGCGTCGCCGTCGTCGCCCCCGGTGGGCTCGCGCCACGGGTCGTAGGGCTCGCCCACCTCCTGGCGCAGGCCCTCCGGCGTGGCCCGGAAGGCGGTCCGCAGCGCCGGGTGTCGCGCCACCACCCGGCGCAGCGCCTGCCGCAGCGCGCCGACGTCGACCCGGCCGCGCAGCTCGAAGGCGAGCCCCACGTGGTAGGCGGTGGACGCCAGCGAGCGTTGCTGCAACAGCCAGAGCCGCTGCTGCTCCGAGGTGGCCGGCGCGGACCGGGCACCGGCCGGGGCAGCCGGCACCGGGTACGGCGAACCGGTCGCGGTGCGGGCCGCCGCGACCGCCGCGGCCAGCGCGGCGAGGTCGCCGCCCAGCACCACCGCCTGCGGCACCTCGGCGCCCCAGCGCCGCTGGATCTCGAAGCGCAGCCGCAGCGCCTTCAGCGAATCCCCGCCGCTGGCGATCCACCGGTCGTCCGGTCGCAGGTCGGCCACGCCCAGCACCGCGCCGGCCAGCCCGAGCACCGCCCGCTGCCACGCCGCGCCGGCCGCGTCGGCAGGTCCGCCGTCGCGCTCGTCGCGTGGGTGCGGGTCGTCGTGCCCTTCGCGTGTGTCGCGTGGGTGCGGGTCGTCGTGCCCTTCGCGCCAGGGCGGGTCGTCGCGCCGCAGCAGCGCGTCGGAGTCCACCTTGCCGTTCGCGGTCAGCGGCAGCGCCCCGACGCGGTGGACCCGGTGCGGGCGCAGATACGGCGGCAGGGCCGCGGCCAGGTGCCGGTCGAACTCCGCGAACGACAGGTCGGCGGCCGTCACCAGGTACGCCAGCAGCTCGTTCGTCCCGTGCACCGGGTCCCGCCGGGTGCACACGTACGCCTGCCGGACCCCTGGGTGGGCGAGGATCTGCCGCTCCACCTCGCCGGGCTCGACCCGGAAGCCGCGGACCTTGACCTGCCGGTCGACCCGACCGACGTACTCGACGCGACCGGCGGCGTCGGCGCGCACGAGGTCGCCGGTGCGGTAGTGGCGGCCGGCGGAGCCGTCCAGCCAGGGCAGCCGGACGAAGCGCGCGGCGGTCTCCTCGGGCAGGTTGCGGTAGCCGGCCGCCAGCGCCGCGCCGCCGAGGTACAGCTCGGCGACCTCGCCCGGCGCGGCGAGGCGGTCGCCGTCGACCACCAGGTGTGCGTCGGTGCCCGGCAGCACCCGGCCGATCGGCACCACCTCCGCGTCGAAGTCGCGGGGGACCGGATGGCACAGGGCGAACGTGGTCGCCTCGGTGGGCCCGTAGACGTTGTGCAGCCGGGTGCGGCTGGCGGGGTTGTCGCGGTACCAGCGGCGGATCAGCCGCGCGTTGAGCTGCTCGCCGCCGACCAGCACCTGGCCGACGTCGGCGAAGCAGTGCGGCAGCTCGTCGACCACCGCGTTGAACAGCGCCACCGTGATGAAGAGCGTGTCGATCCGCTCCCGGCGCAGCGCGGCGTCGAGCAGGTGCGGCGTCGCCACCGTCTCGTCGTCGAGCACGACGCAGCAGCCGCCGGTCAGCAGCGGTACCCAGACCTCGAAGCTGATCGCGTCGAACGCCGGGTTGGCGAGGCTCGCGTAGCGGGCCGCCGGGGTCAGGGCGACGTAGCCGGGGTGGGCCAGCCGCAGGACGCCCGCGTCGCGCACCTCCACGCCCTTGGGACGGCCCGTGGTGCCCGAGGTGTAGAAGACGAACGCGACCGGCGCGGGCGCGACCTCCGGCGTCGGCTGCCCGTCCGCGTCGGGCGGGGCGTCCGCCGCGAGCAGCGCCGCCACCGGCAGCGGCCGGACCCCGTCGGGAAGCCCGCCGGGCACGTCCGGGCCGTGGACCACCGCCACGGCGCCCGAGTCGCGCAGCATGTGCCCCCGGCGCGCGGGCGGGCTCTGCCGGTCCAGCGGCACCACGGTCGCGCCGAGCCGCAGAATGCCGAGCATGACGCAGACCAGCCGCCAGCCGCGCGGCAGCTGCACCGCGACGGCCTCACCCGGGCGGGTTCCGGCCCGGCGCAGGGACCGGGCGACGGCGGCGCTGGCGGCGTCCAGGTCCGCGTAGCTGAGGCGCCGGTCGCCGTCGACCACCGCGACCGCGTCGGGGGTACGGCGGGCCTGGGCGAGCACGGCGTGGGCGAGACCGGGACCGGGGACCATCACGCCTCCCGTACGGCCGGCGTCGTCGGACGGGCGTCGGAGATCCGGTCCATCTCGGCGCGCAGCAGCGCGGCGACCCGCAGCACCACCGCGCTCTCCAAGATGTCCCAGTGGTCGCAGTGCACCTGATCCAGCAGGAAGTCGGCGTCGCCGCGTCGCCGCCAGAAGGCGCGCACCTCGCGCAGGAAGGCCTCGTCCCGCCCGGCGGTGGCCTGCAACAGCACCAGCCGGGCCGGCGACGCGGGGGTCGGGTAGTCGCGCATGGTCGACCGGTTGTGGTTGTAGACGCGGTGGTACTGGTCGATCTGCGCGTCGTCGATGCCCGGGTACATGCCGTTGAACTTGATGAGCTTGTCGCGGAACTCGGCCATGTCCACCGGCTCGATCGCGCCCCGGTGGGCCGGGTCGTCGGTGCCCAGGGTGTCCAGCAGCACCACGCTCAGCCCGGGATGCCCGGCGAGGGCCAGCCGGCGTCCCATCTCGTACGCGACCAGCCCGCCGTAGGAGAGCCCGGTGAGCACCACCGGCCCGTCCAGCAGGTGCGCGACCTGCCCCAGGTACGCCTCGGCCATCGCCTCGACCGTGGGCAGGAACTCCTCGCCCGGGTTCACCCCCGGGGACTGGATGCCGTACACGCCGAGGGACTCCGGCAGCGCCTTGGCCAGCGACAGGTAGCAGAACGCGGTGCCGCCGGCCGGGTGCACGCAGATGACCCGTCCGGCGCCGTCGCCCGGCCGGAACTCGATCAGGTTGCTGGGTGGCCGGCCCGACGCGCCACGCCGCAGCCGGCCGCCGAGCGCCTCGATCGTCGGGTGCAGCATGATCTCGTGGACCGGTAGCGGTTCGCCGAACGCCTCGCCGATCGCGTGGGCCAGCTTGATCGCCGAGATCGAGGTGCCGCCCACGTCGAAGAACCGGTCGTTGATGCCGATCTCCGGGTGCAGCAGCAGGCGCTTCCAGATCTGGTAGAGGGTCAGCTCGATCTGGTCGCGCGGGCTGGCCAGGTTGACCTGCCAGGGCGCGGCGGTACGGGCCAGCCGCAGCACCTCGTCCCGGTCGAGCTTGCCGTTGGTGGTCAGCGGCAGCCGCGGCAGCTCCACGAAGAGCGACGGGATCATGTAGCCGGGCAACCGCCGCGACAGCGCCTCACGCCACTCGCTGACCAGCAACGGCGGCGCCCCGCCCCGGGCGACCCCGGCGACCAGCCTCGGCTCGCCGGCGGCGTCGGAGTCGACGAGCACTGCCGCCTCGCGTACGTCCGGCCGGTCCCGCAGCGCGGCCTCGATCTCGCCCAGCTCGATGCGGAAGCCGCGGATCTTGACCTGGCCGTCGCGGCGGCCGAGGTACTCGATGTTCCCGTCGGGCAGGAGACGCGCCAGGTCGCCGGTGCGGTAGAGCCGTTCCCCCGCCACGAACGGGTCGGGGACGAACCGCTCGGCGGTCGCCCCCGGCCGGCCCAGGTAGCCGCGGGCCACACCGGCGCCACCGATGTGGATCTCGCCGGTGACCCCGACCGGCACCGGCTCCAGCCGCTCGTCGAGCAGGTGGACTCGGGTGTTGGCCACCGGCCGGCCGATCGGGCACCGCCGGGCCGACGGCTGCGGGTCGAGGTAGGCGGTGCTGTAGACGGTGGTCTCGGTCGGCCCGTACCCGTTGAGGACCCGCAGCCCGGGCAGGGCCTCCTGCATGCGGTGCAGGCCCTGTTCCGGCAGCGGTTCGACCCCGACCAGCAGTTGGCGCAGCGACAACCCGGCCAGGCGGGCCGCCGGGTCCTCGTCGATCCACCGGACGAAGGCCGGCGGCAGGTAGGCCTGCACGACGCGGTGCTCGCGCAGCCAGCCCGTCAGCGCCACCGGGTCGCCGCGCAACTCCTCGGGTACGAGGTGCAGGGCCCCGCCGGTGGTCAGCGGCAGGAAGATCTCCTGCACCGAGACGTCGAAGCCGACGCTCGACCAGAGCGCCGCCGCCTCCCCCTCGGCGGCGCCGAGCCGCGACACCCAGTTCTCGAGCAGGTTCACGACGCCGCCGTGGGCGACCGCGACGCCCTTGGGGCGGCCCGTCGAGCCCGACGTGTAGATCACGTAGGCCAGGTTGGCGGGGTGCACGACGACGCCGGGCGGGCCGTCGTAACGCCCCTCGGCCTCGACGGCGGCCAGGTCACCCTCGCCGAGCACCAGCGCCGGCGCGGCGTCGGCGACCATGCCGGCGAGCCGCTCCGGCGGCAGGGCCGGGTCCAGCGGCAGGTAGGCGGCCCCGGCCTTGAGCACGCCCAGGATGGCGACGATCAGCCCGGCCGAGCGCGGCGCGTGCAGGCCGACCACCTGGTCGGGGCGGACGCCCCGGGCGATCAGCGCGTGCCCCAGGCGGTTGGCCCGCCGCTCCAGCGTGGCGTAGTCGAGCCGCTCGTCGCCGTCGGCCACGGCGAGCCGGCCGGGGTGCCGCCGCGCCTGCGCCGCGATCCGCCGCACCACGTCCGCCGGCCCGGTGAGCGGTCGCGCGGTGCGGTTCCACTCGACCAGCAGGCGGTGCCGTTCGTCCGGGCCGAGCAGCCGCAGCGCGCCGACCTGGGCCGCCGGATCGGCCGCCACCTGACCGAGCAGGCGGACGAAGTGCCCGGCCAGCCGGGCGATCGTCGCGGCGTCGAACAGGTCGGTGTTGTACTCGAAGAGGACGTGCAGCTCGTCGGCGTGCTCCATCACCTCGACCGACAGGTCGAACTTGGCCGCGCCGGTGCTGCTCGACAGGGGCCGCAGCACCAGGCCGGGCAGCTCCAGCCGGCCGCGCGGGATGTTCTGGAGCACCAGCATCACCTGGAACAGCGGCGAGTAGCTGGTGTGCCGTTCCGGGTTGAGCGCGTCCACGAGCTGCTCGAACGGCAGGTCGGGATGGGCGTACGCGTCGAGCAGGTGCCGGCGGACGTCGGCCAGCAGCGCCGCGAAGGGCTGCTCCGGGTCCAGCCGGTTGCGGATCACCACCGTGTTCACGAAGTGGCCGATCAGGCCCTCCACGTCGCGGTGGTTGCGGTTGGCGAACGGGGTGCCGACGCAGACGTCGTCCTGCCCGCTGTAGCGCCACAGCAGCACCGACAGGGTGGCCATGAGCGTCATGAAGAGCGTCGCGTCGCCGGCCCGGCCGACGTCGCGCAGCCCGCGGAGCACCGCTGCGTCCACCGTCGTGGCGTGGGTCTCGCCCCGGTAGCGCTGCACCGCCGGCCGGGGCCGGTCGGTCGGCAGGGCCAGCAGCGCGGGCGCACCGGCCAGCGTCCGCGTCCAGTAGCCGAGCTGGCGCTCCAGCTCGCCGCCGCCGAGGTGCCGGCGCTGCCACAGTGTGTAGTCCGGGTACTGCACGGGCAGCTCGGCCAGCGCGGCGGCCTCGCCCCGCGCGTACGCGTCGTAGAGCGCGGCGACCTCGCCGATCAGGATGCCGACGGACCAGCCGTCGGCCACCATGTGGTGCACGGTGAGCAGCCAGCGGTGCGCGTCGGGGGCCAGCCGGAGCAGGCGGCTGCGGACCAGCGGGCCGGCGGCCAGGTCGAACGGCGCCCGCGCCTCGGCCTCGGCGGCCTCGTCGGCGCGGCGGGACCGCTGCGGGTGGGGGAGCGCGGTGAGGTCCGTGACCGGCAGGGCGACCGGCCCGGCCGGCCGCACCACCTGGCAGGGCTCCTCGTCGACCAGGGCGAAGACGGTACGCAGCGCCTCGTGCCGGCGCACCACCTCGGTCAGGGCGCGGGCCAGCGCCGGCACGTCCAGGGCGCCCACGACGTCGAACGCCACCGGGTTGTTGTAGAAGGGGTTGCCGGGGGAGAGCTGGTCGAGGAACCAGAGCTGCCGTTGGGCGAACGCGACCGGCACCGGCGCCTCCGGTCGCGGCCGGCGGGGGATCGTGTCCGCGTCGGCGCCGGTCAGGATCGCGATCAGCTCTTCCTTGTGGAGCTTGAGGTCGGCCAGCAGGTCGGGCGTGAGGACCTCGCGGGAACCGGTGAGGCGCAGGCGGTCGCCGTCGACGCGCAGTCCCACCGCGTGCCGGTTGAGCGTGTCGAGCAGCTCGAAGGCGTTCACAGTTCCACCGTGATCGTGTCGGTGGTCGCGGCGTCGGGCCCGGGCGGCTCCGTCCCGGGCCGGTCGCCGCCGAGCAGCGCGTAGACCAGCCGGTGGGAGGGTTCCAGGTCGAACAGGGCGGCCAGCTCCGCCGTGTCCAGCGCGCCGATCCCGCACAGGCCGAGACCGTGGTCGGGGGCGGCCATCGTCAGCAGCTGGGCCATGGCGCCCGCCTCGATGGCGGTGAAGGTCGCGCTCTGCTCCTGGTACAGCGGCTCGATGGCCGCGCGCTGCGCGACCAGGAAGAGCGCGAACGCGGCGGCCTCGAAGACCGGCCGGTTGACGAAGTAGTCGAAGGCGTCCGGGCTCAGCTCGCGGTCGCGGCCGAGCGCCAGCAGCCGGTGCGCCGCCGGGTCGTGGTAGTACGCCCCGCCCGGCACCCCGTCGACCCGCCCCGCCCGGACCAGGACGTACGTCTGCACGGCGTAGGTGCCGCCGGCCGAGCCGTACTGGAACTTGGCTCGGCCGTCGACCTCCCGCTCGCGCAGGGCGGCCAGCAGCCGGCCGAGCGCCTCGACCGGCACCGGGTCCGCGTCGAAGCGGCGCACCGAGCGGTAGTCGGTGTAGCGCCGCTCGTACGCCGGGTCGGCCGGCGCGGCCAGCGCGACCGCCGGGGTGCCGGGCGCGAAGCCGCGACGGCCCCGCCCGTCCGCCGTGAACGCGGCGCGCGCGGCCGGGTCCTCGACCACCGTGGCGGCCCGCTGCGCGGTCGCGACGACGGCCCGCTCGGCGGTGTGCTCGCGGAACATCCGCAGCAGGTCGGCGAGGGTCGGTTGGCGCATCAGCCGGGCCAGCTTCGGCCGGAAGCCCAACGCCCCGGAGAGGGCGTTGGTGATCCGGACGATGTCGATCGAGGTGGCGCCGAGCAGCAGCAGGTTGGCGTCGGGCGCGACGACGGGCAGGTCGAGGATCTCGGCGACGATCTCCACCAGCCGGTTCTCGGCCGGGTCGGTGAGCACCGGCGCCTCGACGACGGTCTCCGGCGACGGTTTCGGGTCGGGGAGCTGGCCGCGGTCGACCTTGCCGTTGGCCGACAGCGGCAGTGCGTCGAGGACGGTGAACGACGCCGGCACCATGTACGCCGGCAGCCGCCGTTCCAGGTACGCGACCAGGGCGGCCGGGTCCGGCGCGGGACCGTCCGGCACCACGTACGCGGCCAGCCGCTTCTCGCCCTGCGCGTGGCCGAGCAGCCGCAGCGCGGCGGCGCGTACCTGCGGGTGGCCCTCCAACGCCGCCTCGATCTCACCCAGCTCGATCCGGTAGCCGTGCACCTTGACCTGGCCGTCCTCGCGACCGAGGAACTCGATCGTCCCGTCCGGGCGCAGCCGGCCCAGGTCACCGGTGCGGTAGAGCCGCTCGCCGGTGACCGGGTGCACGACGAAGCTGGCCGCCGTCGCCGCCTCGTCCCGCCAGTAGCCCAGGGCCAGCCCGGCGCCACTGATCCAGAGGTCGCCGGTGGCCCAGGTGGGCCGGGGGCGCAGGGCGTCGTCCAGCACGTGGACCCCCTGGTGGTCCAGCGCGCGGCCGTAGGGGATGCTGCGCCAGGCCGGATCGACCTCGTCGACCGGGTGGTGGATGGACCAGATCGACGCCTCGGTGGCACCACCGAGGCTCTCGACCCGGATCCCGGGCAGCGCCTTGCGCAGCCGGTCGGGGAGGGTGAGCGGGATCCAGTCCCCGGAGAGCATGGCCAGCCGCAGCGACGCCGGCAGCGGATGGCCGGCGTCGGCGTCGTCGAGCAGCATGCCGGCCAGCGCCGGCACCGAGTTCCACACGCTGACCCGGTGGGCGTGGGACACGTCCCGCCAGTGGGCGGGATCGCGGGCCAGCTCCGGGTCGAGCGTCACGACCGCCGCGCCGACCGCGAGGGTGCCGAAGATGTCGAAGACGGAGAGGTCGAAGCTGAGCGCGCTGACGGCCAGGACCCGGTCGGCCGGCCCGACGCCGAAGCGCGCGGTGACGTCGAGGAGCGTGTTCACCGCACCGCGATGGTCGATCGTCACCCCCTTCGGCGTGCCGGTGGACCCGGACGTGTAGATCACGTACGCGACGTCGGTCTCCGCCAGGTCGACCGGCCGCAGCGCCGGCCCGCCCGCGCCGACGGTGGTCGCGTCCACCACCAGGCGCGCGACGCCCTCGGGCAGGGCCACCCGGTCCGATTCCACCAGGACCAGCCCCGCCCCGGCCCGCTGGAGCACCCGGGCCACCCGCTCGGCCGGCCAGTCGGGGTCGAGCGGCAGGTACGCGCCCCCGGCGTGCAGGACCGCGAGGGTGGCGACGACCTGCTTCCAGCCCCGGTCGAGCAGCACCGCGACGAGCTGGCCGGGCCGGACGCCGTGGTCCTGGAGTCGCCCGGCCAGCCGCCGCGCCTCGACGCGCACCGTCGCGTGGTCCAGCCGCCGGTCGGGAGCGAGCACCGCGGGCGCGGCGGGGGTCGCCAGCGCCTGCCGGTCGACCAGCTCGTGCAGGAGCCCACGACCGGCCGGCGGGGCCTGTGGCACCGGCGGGGCGAGCGGCCCGTCCACCGTGGTGTACCAGGCGTCCGGCTCCTCCAGCCGCCCGAGCAGCGTCCGGTACGCCGCGAACATCTCGGCGACCAGGCCGGCGGGGAAGAGCTCGTCGATGCTGTCCCAGTTCACGTGCAGCCGCCCACCGGCCTCCAGGACCGTGTGGTCGATCCACACCTGCGGGGTCTGGGTGATGCCGTGCAGCACCTCACCGCCGAGCGCCGCCGCGAGGCCGCTGTCGCCGACGTCGGGCGCCGCCTCGGCCAGCGTGCTGTTGAACACGACCGGCAGGGCCGCGTGGCGGGTGCCCCGGGCGCGGGCGAGTTCGCGGTTGACCCGTACGCCGCTGACCGCCGAGTGGTCGATGTCCTGCCAGAGCTGCTCCTGCACCGTACGGGCGCGGGTCACGAAGTCGACCCCGGCCGCCACGTCGACCTCCAGCAGCACCAGCGAGGTGAAGTCGCCGATCACCGCGTTGATGCCGGGATGCAGCGGCAGGCGGTTGAACAGCGGCAGGCTCAGCGTGAACCGCGACTGGCGGCTCCACCGGGCCAGCACCTGCGCGAACGCGGTCACCAGCAGCACCGACGGGGTCACCCCGTGCCGGCCGGCGACCGCCTTCAGCCGGCTCCACCGCTCCGCCGGCACCACCTCGTCGTAGCGGGTGAAGCGCGGCCGTTCGACGCTCTCCGGCTGCCGCTCCAGCGGTAGCTGCGGCGCGGGGGCCAGCGTGCCGACCCGCTCCCGCCAGTAGTCGAGGGCCCGCGCGTAGCGCGGCGTGTGCCGCAGGGCCCGCTCGGCCAGGACGTAGTCGCGGAAGGTCACCGCGAGCGGCGGCAGGTCGACGTCCGGGTCGGCGTAGAGCAGCGCCAGCTCGTGTTCCAGGATCTGCCCGCTGGCCGCGTCGAGGATCAGCGCGTCGAGGCTGACGTGCAGCCGCACCTCGCCGTCGAGCAGCGTCACCGCGAACTCGAACAGCGGCCAGCGGCCGGCGTCGAACACCTGGTGGGACATCCGCTCCCGGGTCTCGCCCAGCCGGCGCTCGGCGGTCTCCGCGTCGAGCCCGCGCAGGTCCTGCCGGGCCATCGCGTAGCGCGGCACGCTCGGCAGGACCCGCTGGACGCCGTCGTGGAAGACCGCGCGGAGCATGTCGTGGCGGTCGATCAGCCGGTGCAGCGCGCGGGTGAAGCGCTCCTCGTCGAAGTCGCGCAGCCGCAGTTCGCTGTAGCCGTGCGCGCCGACGCCGCCGAGTTCGATGGTGGACCCGCGGCCCACCCAGTAGGCCTCCTGGATGTCGGTGAGCGGGAACGGCTCGTGCCGGCCGGCGGGGTCTTCGACGAGCGGCGGGAGGGCGTCGGCGGCGGGGGAGCCGGCACCCGCCAGCTCGGCCGCCAGGTCGGCCAGGACCGGCTTCTGGAAGAGGGTACGCAGCGACAGCCGCGCCGACATCCGCTCGTTGATCGCGTGGACGAGCCGGGTCGCCAGCAGCGAGTGGCCGCCCAGCGCGAAGAAGTCGTCGTGCGCGCCGACCCGGTCGCGGCGCAGCACCTCGGCCCAGATGGCGGCCATCCGGGCCTCCCGGTCGTCGCGCGGCGCGACGTAGGCGGTGGCGACGTCGGCCTGCTCCGGCGCGCGCAGGGCCCGCCGGTCCAGCTTGCCGTTGGCGGTCAGCGGCAGCCGGTCCAGCACCACCCAGCGGGTCGGCACCAGGTGCTCGGGCAGTCGGCGCCGCAACTGCTCGCGGGCCGCCTCGGCGGTGACGTCGCCGACGAGGTAGCCGACCAGGTGCGGGTCGCCGGGGGTGTCCTCGCGCAGCAGGACGGCCGCCTCGCGGACGCCCGAAACGTGCCGCAGGGCGCTCTCCACCTCGCCCGGCTCGACCCGGAACCCGCGCACCTTGACCTGGTCGTCGGCCCGCCCGACGAACTCGACGGTCCCGTCGGCCCGGCGGCGGACCAGGTCGCCGCTGCGGTACATCCGCTCGCCGGGCCCGGCGAACGGATCCGGCAGGAACCGCGCCGCGGTCGCCGCCGGCCGGTTGAGGTAGCCGCGCGCCAGGCTGGCTCCGCCGATGTAGAGCTCGCCGAGCACGCCGGCCGGCACCGGCTCGCACCGCTCGTCGAGCACGTAGAGCCGGGCGTTGGCGATCGGCCGGCCGATCGGCGGCAGCGCCGGCCAGTCGGCCGCCGCCGCGGTGGCCAGCGCGAACTGGCTGACCACGTGGGTCTCGGTCGGGCCGTACTGGTTGTAGAGGTACCGGCCGCCCAGCCCGGCCACCAGGGCACGGACGTCGTCGTTGACCCGCAGCGCCTCGCCGGCGGTGACGATCTCGCAGCCGGGCGCGAGCGGGGGAACGGCCCCGGTGAGACCGGCCAGCTGGTGCAGCACGGCCGCCGGCAGGAACGCCCGCCGGACGCCCTGCTCGGCGAGGACGTGACGCAGCTGACCGAGGTCGCGGCCGCGCTCCTCGCCGATCAGCACCAGCGTGCCGCCCTGGCAGAGGGTGCTCCAGATCTCCTGCGCGGAGACGTCGAAGCCGATCGACGCGAACTGGAGCACCCGTTCCGGGGCCGGGCTGCCCGGGGCGGCGTAGCGGAGCTGCCAGTCGATCAGGTTGTCCAGGCACCGCCAGGTCTGCGCCACGCCCTTGGGTTGGCCGGTGGAGCCGGAGGTGTGGATGACGTAGGCGAGGTGGTCGGGTCGGGTGCCGGGGTCGGGGTCGGTGGTGGGGCGGTCGGCCCAGCGGTGTGCGTCGGCGTCGAGGTCGACGAGGGGCGCGGTGGTCAGGCCGTCGAGGGTGGTGCGGGTCGCGGCGTGGGTGAGGACGGCGACCGGGGCGCCGTCGGCCAGCAGGTGGGCCAGGCGCTCGGCGGGGTGGGCCGGGTCCAGGGGAAGGTACGCGCCGCCGGCCCTGGCGACGGCCAGCAGCGCGACGATCAGCTCCGGCGACCTGCGCAGGCAGACCGCGACGAGGGTGTCGGGTCCGACGCCGTGCTCGCGCAGGTGGTGGGCCAGCCGGTTGGCGCGCGCGTCGAGGTCGCGGTAGCTGAGCGACGCTCCCTCGAACGTCACGGCCACCGCGTCGGGGGCCGCGGCGACCCGCTGCGCGAAGCGGTCGACGACGCCCCGCTCCACCGGGGACGGCTCGGCCTGGCGCAGCGCCTGCTCCCGTTCCCGCTCGTCGAGCAGGGTCAGCTGGTCGATGGGCTGGTCGGGGTGTGCGACGAGTTGGGTGAGGACGTGGCGCAGGTAGCGGATGTGCCGCTGGGCGGTGGCGGTGTCGAACAGGGCGGTGGCGTACTCCAGGCTGCCCGTGATGTGGCCGTCGTGCTCGGCGAGCGCGAGCGTGAGGTCGAACTTGGCCGTGGTGTGGGGCGGCGGCAGGGCGGTGACCCGCAGGCCCGGGAGGGTCAGCTCGCCGTCGTCGGTGTTCTGCCAGGCGAACATGACCTGGAACAGGGGGGTGTGGGCGAGGTTGCGGGTGGGGTTGACGGCTTCGACGACCTGTTCGAAGGGGAGGTCCTGGTGGTCGAGGGTGGTGAGGGTGAGGTCGCGGACGCGGTGTAGGAGTTGGGTGGTGGTGGGGTTGTCGGTGAGGTCGATGCGCAGCGCGAGGGTGTTGACGAAGAAGCCGATGAGGTTTTCGAGTTCGGCGCGGCGGCGGTTGGCGGTGGGGGTGCCGATGATGAGGTCGTGGTGTCCGGAGAGGCGGGACAGAACGATGGCCCAGGCGGTGAGCAGGGTCATGTAGAGGGTGCCGCCGTGTTGGGTGGTGAGGGTTTTCAGGGCGGTGGTGAGGTGGGTGTCGATGGTGACGGGTAGGTGGGCGCCGTGGTGGTCCTGTTCGGTGGGGCGGGGGCGGTCGGTGGGTAGTTCGAGCAGGGTGGGTGCGTCGGCGAGGGTGTGTCGCCAGTGGTTTTCCTGGCGTTGCAGGGTGCCGTCGGTGAGCCATTGGCGTTGCCAGGCGGCGTAGTCGGCGTACTGCACGGGCAGGGGCGGCAGGGGGTCGGGCCGGCCGTGGTGGTGCGCGGCGTACAGCACCCCCAGCTCACGGGTCAGGACGCCGATGGACCACCCGTCGGAGACGACGTGGTGCATCGTGACGAGCAGGACGTGCCGGTCGGGGGCGAGGGTCACCAGGCGGCCCCGGATCAGGGGACCGGCCGTCAGGTCGAACGGGGCGGTGAACTCCTCGTCCTGGAGCCGGGCCAGGCGGGCGGCGGCGTCGGGCGCGCCGGTGAGGTCGTGCGTGTGCAGGGTGAAGCCGGCCCCGGGCGGGTCGACGTGCTGGTGCACGTCGGAGCCGGCGGGGACGAGGCGGGTGCGCAGGGCCTCGTGCCGGTCCACCAGGGAGTCCAGGGCCGCCCGCAGCGCGTCGTAATCGAGCCAGCCGGCCAACTCCAGGGCCAGGGGCATGTGGTACGCGTGACCGAGGCCGCCGAGGCGCTCCAGGAACCACAACCGCCGCTGCGCGAAGGAGAGCTCCAGCGCACCGGCCCGGTCGACCGGGCGGATCGGGGGCAGCACGTCGCGGCCGTCCGGCGTCAGCCGGGCGACGAACGCGGTGAGGACCGGCGCCGCGAAGAGCGCCGCCGGGGAGACCTCCCGCCCCAGCACCTGCCGGATCCTGGACACCAGCCGCATGGCGAGCAGCGAGTGCCCGCCCAGGGCGAAGAAGTCGTCGTGCCGGCCGACCCGCTCGATGCCCAGCACCTCGGCCCAGACGCCGGCGACCATGGCCTCCAGTAGACCGACCGGCCCGACGTGCCCGCGCTGGCCGAACGCCTCCCCGTCCGGTGCCGGCAGCGCCGCCCGGTCGAGCTTGCCGTTGGGCGTCAGCGGCCACGCGGCCAGCCGGACGTACGCGGCGGGCACCATGTGGTCGGGCAGTTCGCCGGCGAGCCGGTCCCGCAGCCGCGCGGCGTCCGGCGCCTCCTTCGCCCCGGCCAGCACGTACGCGATGAGCCGCTGGTGGCCGCCGGCGTCCGGGCGCGCCACGACGACCGCCTCCCGGACGCCCTCGGTCGCCGCCAGCCGCGCCTCGATCTCGCCCAGCTCGACGCGGAAGCCCCGGATCTTCACCTGGAAGTCGTCGCGGCCCAGGAACTCCAGTTCCCCGCCCGGCAGCCGGCGGCCCAGGTCACCGGTGCGGTAGAGCCGCTCGCCCGGCACGAACGGGTTGGCGCGGAAGCGCTGCGCGGTCAGCTCGGGCCGGTTCAGGTAGCCGCGTGCCACGCCCGCGCCGCCGATGTGGATCTC
Organism: Micromonospora sp. M71_S20; assembly: GCF_003664255.1. Lineage (NCBI taxonomy): Bacteria > Bacillati > Actinomycetota > Actinomycetes > Micromonosporales > Micromonosporaceae > Micromonospora > Micromonospora sp. M71_S20. The sequence continues at coordinate 670,138 of NZ_RCCV01000004.1, forward strand.
CCCGACCACCCCGTCCGGGACCGGCTCGCCCTCGACGTCGAGCAGGTAGACGCGCACGTTCGGCAGCGGCCGGCCGATCGGCAGGCAGGTCGCCCCGGCGAGGCCGTCCGCCGGGAGCAGGTGGCAGGTGCTGTCGACGGCCGCCTCGGTCACGCCGTACGCGTTGACGATCCGCACCCGCGGCCCGCACAGCGCCCGGAGCCGGGCGGCGTTCGCGGCGGTCCAGGCGTCCGAGCCGCAGACCACCGTCTCCATCGCGGCGAGGCTCCCGCCGGTGGACTCCAGATGGTCCAGCAGCGGGTTGAGCACCGCCGGCACGAAGTCGGCGAAGTCCACGTCGTGGTGGCGCAGCAGGGCGTACAGGCCCGCGCTGTCCAGCAGCAGCGGACGCGGGCAGAGCACCAGCCGCCCGCCGAAGCCGAGGGCCCGCACCACGTCGGCGGTAAAAACGTCGAAGGAGAAACTCGCCATCTGCAGGTGCACCAGGCCGGGACGCAGGTCGAGGACGCGCTCCCAGGCGGCGGCGACGGCCACCAGCTGCCGGTGCTCCACCAGCACCCCGTTGGCGGTGCCCGAGGTGCCGGACGTGTAGATGACGTACGCCAGGTGGTGCGCGCCCAACCCGTCGACGACCGGGTCGGTCGACGGCAGCTCCGCCCAGGCCGCCGCGTCGAGGTCCAGGTCGACCACCGGCGTGTCGAGTCCGGCGAGCGCGGCGTGCAGCCGCTCGCGGGCCGGGCCGTGGGTCAGCGCCGCCACCGGCGTGCTGTCGCGCAGCATGGCGGCGAGCCGGTCGACCGGGTAGGCCGGGTCCAACGGGAGGTAGGCGCCACCGGCCTTGAGGACGGCCAGCAGGCCCACCACGGTGTCCAGCGACCGCTCGACGCAGATCGCCACCGGCCGGTCCGGCCCGACGCCCCGGGCGCGCAGGTGGTGGGCCAGCCGGTTGGCCCGCGAGTTCAACTCGCCGTAGGTGAGCCGCTCGTCGCCGAGGACGAGGGCCACCGCCTCCGGATCGCGGGCCGCCTGGGCCTCGACGAGGTGGTGCACGCAGCGCCCCGGCGGGTACGCCACCGTGGCGTCGTTGCCCTCCTCGACGAGCCGGCGGCGCTCGGCGGGAGGCAGCACGTCGAGCCCGCCCACCGGCGCGTCCGGCGCCCGCTCCAGCGCGTCTGCCAGCGTCTCCAGGGCCCGCTCGACCATCGCGCAGACCCGGTCGGGCGCCACCCCGGCCGCGGCGGCGATGGTCAGCACGACGTCGTCGCGCAGGTCGTCGACGTCCAGCGCGAGCGGGTAGTTGCCGTGCTCCTGCGCGGCCAGGTAGGTCAGGTCGTCCGCGTCGGGGTCCGGCGCGGGGGCGTCCGACTCGGCCAGCACCTCGGCGTGCCGGTAGTTCAGCAGGGCGGTGAAAAGCGGCGTCGGCGGCGCCACCCCGCTGCACGACTGGGCCAGCGCCAGCGACGCGTGCTCGTGCCGGATCAGCCCGGTCAGCGCCTCGTGGGTGCGCAGCACGCACTCCGTGACGCCGGTGTCGTCGAGGGTGACCCGCAGGGGGAGCGTGTTGAGGAAGGGCCCGAGGACGCGGTCGTTGCCCGCGCCGCCGTCCATCCGGCCGGAGAGCACGGTGCCGAAGACGACGTCCCGGCGGCCACCGGCCCGGGCCAGCACCTGCCCCCAGGCGACGTGGAAGAGGCTGGTCACCCCGACCTGGAGGGCCTGGGCTCGCTGCCGCAGCCGCCGCGTCAGCTCCGGACCGAGCCACACCCGGGCGTCCCGCATGCTGTGCCCGTCACCGTGGATGTCGCGCAGACCGAAGGGCACGGTCGGGCTGTCGACGTCGGAGAGCATCCGGCGGAAGAAGCTCTCCTGCTCGGCCCGGTCCGCGCCGCGCCGGATCCGCGCCACGAAGTCACGGAAGGGCAGCGGCGGCGGCAGCCGGTCGCCCTCGCCGGCCAGGTACGCGCGGACCTCGGCCCGCAGCTGCTTGAGCGAGGTGTTGTCGTCGACGATGTGGTGGATCAGCTCCACGGCCAGCCACGCGCCGTCGCGCGGGTCCCGCGCGACCAGCAGCCGCAGCAGGGGGGCCTGGTCGAGGGGGAGGCGGGCGTACCGCCGGTCGACGTGCTCGCGGAGCTGCCGGAGCGGGTCGTCGCCCGCCGGGTCGAGCGGGACCTCCTCCACCGGCAGGGGCGCGCGGCGCCACACCACCTGCACCGGCTCGTTGATCCCGTGCCACACCACCCCGGTGCGCAGCACGTCGTGCCGGGCGATCACCGCCTCCAGCGCGGTGCGGTAGCGGTCCAACCGGTGCCGGTCGGCGAAGCGGAGGACGGTGGTGACCAGGTAGGGGTCGCGGTCGCGGGCCATCAGGTGGTGGAAGAGCATCCCCTCCTGCACCGGGGCCAGGGGGTAGACGTCCTGCACGTTCGGCGCCCCGCCGGGCACGGTGGCGACGACCGCGTCGATCTCCGGCTGGCTCAGCTCCACCAGCGGCAGCAGGTCCGGGGTGATCCGGTCGCAGCCGACCGGGATCGGGTCCGGGGTCGCCTCGGCCCGGTCCGCGCCGGCACCCACCGCGCGGGCCAGGTCGGCCAGGACCGGCGAGGAGAAGAGCGCGCGTACGTCGGCGGGCATGCCCTGGCGGCGCATCCGCTCCAGCACCCGCAGGGCCAGCAGCGAGTGCCCGCCCAGCGCGAAGAAGTTGTCGTGCCGGCCGACCCGCTCGACGCCGAGCACCTCGGCCCAGATGGCGGCGAGGGCGGTCTCCGTCGGACCGACCGGCTCGGTGTAGTGCCGGGTGGCGAAGGCGGACCCGTCGGGTGCGGGCAGCGCCCGGTGGTCGAGCTTGCCGTTGGGCGTGAGCGGCCATTCGGCGACCCGCACGTACGCGGCCGGGACCATGTGCTCCGGCAGGACACCGGCCAGCCGGGTCCGCAGCGCCTCGGCGGTCAGCCGGCGCACCGAGGCGGTGTAGTAGCCGACCAGGCGCGGCTCGCCCGTGGCGTCGGTCGTGACCGTCACCACCGCGTCACGTACGCCGGGACAGGCGGCCAGCCGGGCCTCGATCTCGCCCAGCTCGACGCGGTAGCCACGGATCTGCACCTGGGAGTCGTTGCGCCCCAGGTACTCGAGACCGCCGTCGGGGCGGTGGCGCACGAGGTCACCGGTGGCGTAGAGCCGGTCCCCGGCGACGAACGGGCTGGGCCGGAATCGTTCCGCGGTCAGCGCGGGCCGGTTGAGGTAGCCGCGCGCGACCCCCGCGCCACCGACGTGCAGCTCACCGACGACCCCGGGCGGCACCGGCTCACCCCGCCCGTCGAGCACGTAGAGCCGCAGGTCCCCGATGGGCCGCCCGATCGGACTGACGCCCGGTCGCTCGGTGTCGGCCGGGGTCAACGGCCGGTGGGTCACGTGCACCGTGGTCTCGGTGATGCCGTACATGTTGACCAGTTCGGTGCGCCCGTTGCGCGCGTCCGCATACCACGGCCGCAGCATCGTCGGGTCCAGCGCCTCGCCCCCGAAGACCACCGTACGCAGCCGGTGCGCCCGCGCGCTGTCGGCCTGCGCGGCGATCAGGCTGCGGAACGCGCTGGGGGTCTGGTTGAGGACGGTGACGCCCTCGTCGCAGAGGAACCGGTGGAAGTCGGCGGGGGAGCGGCTGACCAGGCGGGGGACGATCACCAGCCGGCCGCCGTGCAGCAGCGCCCCCCAGATCTCCCAGACGGAGAAGTCGAACGCGAAGGAGTGGAAGAGGCTCCACACGTCCGTCGGACCGAAGCCGAACCACCCGGCCGTGGCGGAGAAGAGCCGCACCACGTTGGCGTGCTCGACCATGACGCCCTTGGGCCGGCCGGTGGAGCCGGAGGTGTAGATGACGTAGGCGAGGTGGTCGGGTCGGGTGCCGGGGTCGGGGTCGGTGGTGGGGCGGTCGGCCCAGCGGTGCGCGTCGGCGTCGAGGTCGACGAGGGGCGCGGTGGTCAGGCCGTCGAGGGTGGCGCGGGTCGCGGCGTGGGTGAGGACGGCGACCGGGGCGCTGTCGCGGAGCAGCTCGGTGAGGCGCTCCGCCGGATGGGTGGGGTCGAGCGGCACGTACGCGCCGCCGGCCTTGAGGACGGCCAGCAGCGCGACGACCAGCTCGGGTGAGCGGTCCAGGCAGACCGCGACGAGGGTGTCGGGTCCGACGCCGTGCTCGCGCAGGTGGTGGGCCAGCCGGTTGGCGCGCGCGTCGAGGTCGCGGTAGGTCAGCGAGGTTCCCTCGAACGTCACGGCCACCGCGTCGGGGGTCGCGGCGGCCCGCTGCGCGAACAGCGCGGGGATCGTCCGCCCGACCGGGTACGCGGTCGCGTCGTCCCAGGCCGCGAGGAGTTCGCGGCGCTCCGCCGGGTCGAGCAGGGTCAGCTGGTCGATGGGCTGGTCGGGGTGTGCGACGAGTTGGGTGAGGACGTGGCGCAGGTAGCGGATGTGCCGCTGGGCGGTGGCGGTGTCGAACAGGGCGGTGGCGTACTCCAGGCTGCCGGTGATGCGGCCGTCGTGCTCGGCCAGGGAGAGGGTCAGGTCGAACTTGGCGCTGGTCCACGGGCTGGCCAGGGCGGTCACCTCGACACCGGGCAGGTCCAGGTCCACGTCCTCGTTGTTCTGCCAGGCGAACATGACCTGGAACAGGGGGGTGTGGGCGAGGTTGCGGGTGGGGTTGACGGCTTCGACGACCTGTTCGAAGGGGAGGTCCTGGTGGTCGAGGGTGGTGAGGGTGAGGTCGCGGACGCGGTGCAGGAGTTGGGTGGTGGTGGGGTTGTCGGTGAGGTCGATGCGTAGGGCGAGGGTGTTGACGAAGAAGCCGATGAGGTTTTCGAGTTCGGCGCGGCGGCGGTTGGCGGTGGGGGTGCCGATGATGAGGTCGTGGTGTCCGGAGAGGCGGGACAGGACGATGGCCCAGGCGGTGAGCAGGGTCATGTAGAGGGTGCCGCCGTGTTGGGTGGTGAGGGTTTTCAGGGCGGTGGTGAGGTGGGTGTCGATGGTGACGGGTAGGTGGGCGCCGTGGTGGTCCTGTTCGGTGGGGCGGGGGCGGTCGGTGGGTAGTTCGAGCAGGGTGGGTGCGTCGGCGAGGGTGTGTCGCCAGTGGTTTTCCTGGCGTTGCAGGGTGCCGTCGGTGAGCCATTGGCGTTGCCAGGCGGCGTAGTCGGCGTACTGCACGGGCAGGGGCGGCAGGGGATCGGGCCGGCCGTGGTGGTGCGCGGCGTAGAGCACCCCCAGCTCACGGGTCAGGATCCCCAGCGACCACCCGTCGCTGACGATGTGGTGCATCGTCAGCAGGAGCACGTGCCGGTCCGGGGCGAGGACGACGAGGCGGCCCCGGAACAGCGGGCCGGCCGCCAGGTCGAACGGGGCGGTGCTCTCCTCCTGCTGGAGCCGGGCCAGGGCGGCGCCGGGATCGGCGTGCCCGGTCAGGTCGTCGAGCCCGAGCGGGAACGCGGCCCCGGGCGGGTCGATGCGTTGGCCCGCCTCGGCGCCGTCGGGCACGATGCGGGTACGCAGGACCTCGTGCCGGGCGACCAGCGCGTCCAGGGCCGCCCGCAGCGCGTCCCTGTCGAGCCGGCCGTCGAGTTGGAGGGCGAGGGGCATGTGGTAGGCGTGACCGACCCTGCCGAGGCGTTCCAGGAACCACAGCCGCCGCTGCGCGAAGGAGAGCGGCAGGAGGCCGGACCGGTCCGGCAGGCGCTCGACCTCGGCGGGTGTCCGTGCCGGTGGGACGCGACCGGGGGCCGAAACACGGGTCGGTTTGTCGTCCGGCAAGTGTGCCCCCTCGATTCCCCGCCGGCCCGCCGCGCCACCTGACTGCGCCACCTGACATCGGCCGAAGTGGATCCACAGTAGACGACTCGACAAGCCGAGACCAGGGACCGACGGACCGGTCCGGAGACCTCAATCCGACACGCGGCTCAGACTTTCGGCCAGCGCGTCGGCGAGCCGTCCGTACGCCGCCCGCAGCACGTACGGCGCACCCGCCGCGCCGGCCCGGTTCGCCGCCGCCAGGGCGTACGCGCGCACCAGGGCGGCCGGGTACGTCTCGGCGTACGCCGCCGCGTCGGCCCGCGCCAGGGCGCCCGCCAGCGCGTCGGCGTTCGCGAGGGCGTTGGCGTCGGCGAACGCCTCGGCGTTGGCCCCGGTGCTGAGGTCGGCGTAGTGCGCGGCGAACTCGACCACCTCGTCGGGACCGTAGCCGTTGGCGCTCGCGTAGACCTCGGCGTTGGCGTACGCGACCGCCCGGGCCTCGGCGTACGGGTAGGCGGCCCGGTACAGCTCACGCAGGGCGGGCCCGAGCGCGCCGCGCCACTCGTCGGCCCCGACCCGGTCGCCGGCCAGCGCCCGCCGGTGCAGGTCACCCACCAGCCGCCCGGCGTCCCCGCCGGGCGTCGAGGCGAGCACGCGCGCGTGCCAGTCGTGCACGACCGGGAACGGCACCCGGCCGGCGAGCCGGTCGAGTTCAACGTCGACCCGCCGACGCCAGGCCGGCTTCGCGGCCGGGTCGTGGCCCTCGGCGAGCGCGGCGAGCACCGCCGCCAGCCAGGCCGGCGGCTGCGGCGGACCGCTCACCCGTCCCACCTCGACGGCCCGTCCATGCCGGCGAGGAGGTCGTCGACGTCGTCGTCGGTCAACGTGTCGAGGTATCCCGCGCCGTCGGGCCGAGCCGGAGCGCCGGCCCCCGCCGCTGCGGCGCCCGCGGGTGTCGCGTCGGACCCCGCGCGGGTGCCCGCCCCGGCGGCGGTGACCGCGGCGGCCAGCCCGGCCACGGTCGGGTCGTCGAAAAGCGTCCGGACCGGAAGGTCGACCCCGTACGTCGTCCAGACCCGGGCCATCAGCTGGGTGGCCTTGACGGAGTGCCCGCCCAGGACGAAGAAGTTGTCGGCGACCCCGACCGGGCCGGGCAGGCCCAGCAGGTCGGCCACCAACCCCGCCAGCTCCCGCTCCAACGGGGTACGCGGGGCCACCGGCGCCTCGCCCGAGCCGGAACCCCTGCCGGGCGGTGGCAGGGCGCGCAGGTCCAGCTTGCCGCGCGAGGTCCGGGGCACCTCGGGCAGCGCCACGAAGACCGCCGGCACCATGTGCGCGGGCAGGAACCGGCGCGCGTGCTCGGCCAGCCCCGCCGGCGGATCGGTCCCGGGCGGGTCGGTGACCACGTACCCCACCAGCCGCACGCCGTCGTGCTCCACGTCGGACGCGGTCGTCACGACCGCGTCGCGGACCTGCGGGTGGCCGCGCAGCACCGCCTCGACCTCCGCCGTCTCGACCCGGAACCCCCGCACCTTCACCTGCCGGTCGGCCCGCCCCAGCGGCTCGATCCGCCCGCTCGGCAGCCAGCGCCCCAGGTCGCCGCTGCGGTAGAGCCGTCCGCCGGGAGTGAACGGGTCGGGCACGAACCGCTCGGCGGTCCAGCCGGGCGCGCCGGCGTAGCCCCGGCCGACCCCCGCGCCGCCGATGCAGACCTCGCCGACGACACCCGGCGGCACCGGCCGCAGCCACCGGTCCAGCACGTAGACCCGGCTGCCGGCGAGGGCCGGGCCCAGGTCCGGCGGCGCCGACCCCGGCGCGACCTCGGCCCCGGTGGAGTAGACGGTCGTCTCGGTCGGGCCGTAGAGGTTCCACAGGCGCGTGCCCGGCTCGGCCAGGGCGTCGGCGAGGGCCCGGGGCAGCGCCTCCCCGCCGCTGAGGCGCAGCCGCACCCCCGCCGGCACCCCGCCGGCCGCGACCAGCATCCGCCAGGTCGTCGGCGTCGCCTGGAGCATCGTGGCCCCGGCCGTGGTGAGCAGCCGGCGCAGCCGGTTGCCGTCGATCACGTCGTCGTCGCCGGCGACCACCACCGGCGCCCCGCACAGCAGCGGCAGGAGCAGGTCGAGCAGGGCGATGTCGAACGCGAACGGGCTCACCGAGAGGACCCGGTCGGCCGGCCCCAGCGGGATCATCCCGCGGAACGCGTGCAGCAGGTGCGCCACCGCGCCCTGGGTGACGGTGACCGCCTTCGGCCGGCCGGTCGACCCCGAGGTGAACAGCACGTACGCCGCCGCCGACGCCGGCACCGCGCACGGCGGCGGCACCGGTCGCGTCCCCGCGCCGGTCGGCTCCGGCCCGGCCAGGTCCAGCAGGGTCACCGACGCGGCCAGCTCGGCCAGCAGCGGCGCGGGGACGCCGCCGCTGTCCGTGACGACCACCCGCACCCCGGCGTCGGCGAGCATCCCGCGCAGCCGCCCCGGCGGGTGGGTCGGATCGAGCGGCAGGTACGCCGCCCCGACCCACCAGACGCCCAGCAGCGCCGGGAGCGGACGCGCTCCCCGGGGCAGGACGATGCCCACGGTCTCCTGGACCCGTACGCCGAGCCCGCGCAGCCCCGTGGCGATCCGGCCCGCGAGCCCGCGCAGCGCGGCACCGGTCAGCGTCGCGTCGTCGCCGGCGATCACCACCCGGTCGCCGGCGTCGATCCCGGTCACGAGCGCCGCCGCGGTGCTGCCCGGCGGCGGGACCGACCCGGACCGGGCGGCCGGCCACACCCGGGTGACGAGGTCCGCCGTCGCGGGGGAGAGGACGTCCACGTCGCAGACGCGGGTCTGCGGGGCGGTCGCCAGCGCGGTCAGGATCGCGCCCAGGGCGTCGGCGAACCGGCCCGCGCTGTCCGGGGTGAAGAGGTCGGTGAGGTACCGCAGGCGCACCGTCAGCTCGTCGGGGCCGGCGACGGCGGCCAGCTCCAGCTCGAACTTGCCGGTGCCGGTGGGCACCAGCTCCGGCCGCCAGCGCAGCTCCCCCCGCTCCAGCGGCGCCAGGGCCTCCTCGACCGTGCACATCACCTGCACCAGCGGCGCCCGCGACGGCTGCCGCTGCGGCCGGCACAGCTCGACCACCCGGGCGAACGGCAGATCCTGGTGGGCCTGGGCGCGCGCGGTGGCGGCGTGCAGCCGGTCGAGCAGTTCGGCGAGCGTCGGCTCGCCGTGCAGCGCCGCCCGGATCGCGACGGTGTTGGCGAACAGGCCCAGCATCGGCTCGGTCTCGATCCGGGTGCGCCCGGCCACGGGCACGCCGACGAGCACCTCGTCCGCGCCGCTGAGCCGGGACAGCAGGGCCGCGTACGCGGTCAGCAGCACGGTGAAGAGGGTGCTGCCCCGCGCCCCCGCCAGGCGGCGCAGCGCCCCGGCCAGCTCCCCGTCGACCGGCACCGCCACCTCGCCGGCGGCTGGCGACAGCCGGTCGGGGTACGGGTGATCGACCGGGAGCGGCACCTCCGGCGGGGCACCGGCCAGCTCGGCCGGCCAGAAGCGTTCCGCCTCGGCGTGACCGCCCGCGTCGTCGTGCTCCCGCTCCCAGAGGGCGAAGTCCGCGTACTGCAGGGGCGGCTCGACCGAGACGGGCGGCCGGCCGGCGCGCAGCGCCTCGTAGTCGGCGGAGATCTCGTCGAAGAGCAGCCGGAACGACCAGCCGTCGACGATCGCGTGGTGCGCGACCAGCGCCAGGACGTGCCGCTGCGGGGCGAGCCGCAGCAGCGTGACCCGGGTCAGCGGGCCACGCTCCAGCGGCAGCGGGGTGCGGGCGTGCTCCCGCAGCGCGACCCGGGCCGCCGCCTCCCGGTCCGCCTCGGGCAGCTCGTCCAGGGCCACGACCTCGATGGCGCTCGCGCGGGCGGAGTCGTCGATCACCTGGATCGGCCGCCCGCCGTTGGCCCGGAAGGTGGTGCGCAGGATCTCGTGCCGCTCGACCGCCGCCGCCCAGGCCCCGTCGAGCGCGGCCGTGTCCAGCGGGCCGTCCAGCCACACCGCCCACCCGACGTGATAGGTCGGCTGGCCCGGATCGAGCTGGTCGAGCAGCCACATCCGCCGTTGCGCGGCCGACGCCGGGAACTCGAAGACGGCCATCTCAACGCACCTGCCCGTCGACCGCGACGACCCGCAGCTCGGCGGTGTACCGGCCGTCGGGACCGGTCAGCCAGAGCTGGTCCGGCGCCGGCAGCATCTCCACCACTGCCACCGTGGCGTCGTCGCCGGCGTGCCGGCGGGCCCGGCGGACCGACCGGGACACCAGGTCGACCGAGGCGAGGCTGGTCAGGTCGGCGTGGACCGGTTTGCGCTCGCCCGCGCAGCGCAGGAACACGTGACGCGGCAGGCCGTGGGCGCCCGCCCAGGCCCGCGCCTGCCGGAACCGCAGCGCCTCGTCGCGGGTGTCGGCGAAGGCGAGGTCGGCGGCGGCGAACGTCCACGCCTCGCGGCTGACCACGAGGGAGTCGATGGTGATCCGGGGCTGGTGCGCCGCCGGGGGCAGGACGCGGAAGAGCTGGGACAGCCCGGCGCCGACCACGTCGCCGAGGACGTGCATCAGGTCCACGTCGAACCGCCCGTCGCGCGACCGTACCCGCAGCCCGCCGGGCGTGTCGACCAGGTCGCACTCGCCGACGCGCAGGCTGCGGCGCGGGTCGTGCCCGAACGAGTCGTGCGCGAACACCAACCGGATGTCGTCGGGTCCGGTCAGCGCGTTGCTCTGCCTGGTCGGCACGCCGCCCTCCTGGCCGGTCTCGGCGGGATAGACCGCCGCGGTGCCCACGTCCCGGGCCAGCGCGGCGCGCAGCGCGTCCACCTCCGGGTGGTAGGCGACCCAGGTGGCGTACCGCAGGGTGTTGACGCCCGGGTGCAGCTCGCCCAGGACCCACTCGTCGCCGGCCCGCATCAGGTCCGGGCTGTGCTGCCGCGCGGTCGGCCAGCCGGGCCGCCCCGGCGGGAAGGCGGCGGCCACCGCCGGAGCCAGCTCCGCCGCCGTGAGCCGGACGCGTCGCCCGCCCGCCGGCAGCGGCAGCACGTCGGCCCAGCGCCGGTGCAGCGCGGCGGTCAGCAGGGCGGTCAGCCGTTGCGGCGGGTGGAACAGCGCCTCGCCGGCCAGCAGCCAGAAGTCGGCCAGCGGGACCACGTCGGTGCCCAGCTCGGCGGCCCGGCGCCGGTGGATGTCCGCGCAGAGGCGCCGGTATAGCGTCGCGCCGGCGGCGGTGAACCAGCGCGCGCTCTCCAGCACCAGGCCGAGCGCGTCGCGGATCCCGTCCAGGCCCGCCTCGCCGACGCCGACCGTGCCGGCGCGCAGGCACTCCTCGTAGACGGGGGTGCGGCCGGCGTACATCGTGCCGGCGCGCCGGGTGGCCGGGACGCCGGCCAGCCGGGTGAAGGTGGCCTCCAGGTCGGCCATCGCGCCGGTCAGCCGCTCCGGGTCGCCGGCCGCCGAGGCGAGCGCGTCCCGGGCGGCGCAGAGCTCGTCCAGGGCGGCTAGCGCCGGCCCGCGCACGGCCTCGTCGGTGACCCGGGCCAGCCGGGCCCGCATGGTCCGCTCCGGCCGGGTGTCGTGCGGCGCCACCTCCGGCCGCCACGCGATCCGGTGGGCCCCGGCCAACGTCTCCAGCACCTCGTGCACCTCCCGCGTCGACCGCAGTCCCGAACCCGGCTCGGCCAGCACGGCCCCGGCGACCTCGTCGGCGTCGCGGACCCCGTCGCAGGCGCGCAGCACCGCCGCCTCGGCGTCGGTCAGCGCCACCGGCGGGGCGAGCGGCACCCGCAGCGTCGTCCCGGCCAGCTCCAGGAAGGGCATGAGCCGGGGTACGAGCCACGGGCGCAGCCGTTCCGCGTACGGGGCCAGCACCGCGGCGACCGCCCACCCCTCCAGGTAGACCGTTCGCCCGGCGAGCAGCGCCGGCGGGTCGGCGGGGTCGACCCGCACGCCGGTGCCCGGCTCGATCCGCGCCCAGCCGACCGGCCCGAAGAAGCCGATGGTGTCGTTCTTCGCGCAGTAGCGCTGGAGGTAGCTGGTGACCAGCGCCTCGTGCTGGCGGTGCTTGGTGTTGCGGGTCGGGTTGCCGGGGCCCCGGCGCAGCAGCGCGTCGACGCCGGTGCGCAGCGCGTGCGGGTTCTGCCAGGCCACCGCCTCGCGGAAGCGGGGGTGGGCCGCCACCGCGTGCAGCGCGACCGTGAGCCGGTCGACCGCCCCCGGGTAGGCGGCCGCGTACGCCGCCTCGGCGCCGGCGATGCCGGCCGGGTCGCCGTCGGCCCGGGCCGCCACCACGCGGTCCGCGGCGGCGGCGAGCGCCGCGTCGCCGAGCGGGGCGAGCAGGTCGACCGGGAGGCCCGCGCCCCGCAGGCAGACGGTCCGCCACAGGGCCCATCCGTCGGTCAGCCGGGCCAGGTGCGCGGGCAGGTCCCGCTCGCTGCGGTGCGGCACCCGGTCGCGGCGGCGCAGCGCCGGCCCCGTCCCCACCCGGCCGCCCGGCGCCGATCCGGTCGCCGCGTCGATCGCCGCCGCCGTCGCGGCCAGGGTCGGTGCCCGGTAGAACGGGCCCACGCCCAGTTCCACGCCGAACGCCTCGCGGATCCGGAACATCAGCCGGGTGACCGTCAGCGAGTTGCCGCCGAGGGTGAAGAAGCCGGTCTCCCGCCCGATGCTCGCGGGCGGGGGCCCGCCGGGCAGCAGCCGGGACCAGAGCCCGGCCAGCCGGTGTTCGGTCGGCGTGGCGGGCCCGGCGACGTCCGGATCCGGACTGGCGAGGCCCGGCGCCGGCAGCGCCGCCCGGTCGACCTTCCCGTACGCGGTCAGCGGCAACCGGTCGAGGACGGCGAACGCGGCCGGCACCAGGTGGGCCGGCAGCCGGGCGGCGACGTGCTCACGCAGGCCCGCCGCGCTCGGGACCGCCGCGCCGGCCGGCGTGACGTAGCCGACCAGGTGCCGCTCCGGCCCGTCGCCCCGTACGCCCACCGCCGCCGCGGCGACCTGCGGGTGCGTCCTGAGTACCGCCTCCACCTCGCCCGGCTCGACCCGGAACCCCCGGATCTTCACCTGGTCGTCGCGGCGGCCGAGGAACTCCAGCACCCCGTCCGCGCGCCAGCGGACGACGTCACCGGTCCGGTAGAGGCGCCCGCCGGGCACCAGCGGATCCGGCACGAACGCCCGGGCGGTCGCCGCCGGGTCGCCGAGGTAGCCGCGGGCCAGCCCGTCGCCGCCGGTGTACAGCTCGCCCGCGATCCCGACCGGCACCGGCCGGCCGCTTGCGTCGAGCACGTGGACGGTGCTCTGCGGCACGGGACGGCCGATCGGCACCCGGTCGCCCACCGGCCCGGCGCCGCTCATCAGGTGGCAACTGGTCAGCGTCGTGTTCTCCGTCGGCCCGTACGCGTTGACCAGCGGAAGCCCGCCGCGCGCGGCGAGCACGGCGCGGACCGCGCCCGGGTCGGCCACGTCGCCGCCGGTGAGCAGCTGCCGCACGCCCGCCAGCGCCGTGACGTCCTCCTCGGCGAGCTGCCGGAACAGCCCGGCGGTGAGGAAGGCGACGGTGACCCCGCCGGTACGCATCAACGCGGTCAGCCGGGTGAGGTCCACCGGGTCCGGCGGCGCGACCACCGCCGTGGCACCGGTCAGCAGGGCGCCCCAGATTTCCCAGGTGGACGCGTCGAACGCGGTCGGGGCGAACTGGAGCACCCGCTCGCCGGGGCCGAGGGTGGCGAAGTCCGGGCCGGTCACCAGCCGCACCACGCCCCGGTGGGTGATCCCGACCCGCTTGGGCGCCCCGGTCGAGCCGGAGGTGTGCAGGACGGCGGCGAGCTGCGACGGGTGGCTCCGCCCCGGCGGCGGGCCGGCCGGCGCCGCTTCCCCGGCGGACGCGTCCACGTCCAGCACCCGGACCGGGCCCAGATCGGGCAGGCCGGCGGCGGTCGCGGAGGTGGTCAGCAGCAGGCGGGTGCCACTGGCGGCGAGGAGACCCGCGATCCGGGCGGGTGGGGCGGCCGGGTCCACGGGGAGGTAGGCCCCGCCGGCCTTGAGCACGCCCAGCAGGGCCCGGATCAGCGGTTCGCCCCGGGGGAGCAGCACGGCGACGGGGGTCTCCCCGGCGACCCCGTGCCGGCGCAGCGTCCAGGCCAGCCGGTCGGCCGCCCGGTCCAGCTCCGCGTACGAGACGGTGCGGTCGTCGAGGACCAGCGCGGTGGCGGCCGGGTCGCCGGCCACGCGGGTCGCGAAGACCTCGGGGACGGAGGCGTCGCGGGGGTAGGGCCGCCCGGTGGCGTTCCAGGCGGCGCGCAGGGGCGCCTCGCCGGCGACGCCGAGGTCCAGGTCGGCCAGGCGGGCGTCCGGTCGCTGCGCCAACTCGCGCACGGTGCCGTGCAACTGTGCGAGGATCCGCCGCGCCGACGCGTCCAGCAGCCTGGTGCCGTCCCACGTCACGCCGAGGCGCAGCTCCGGTTCGTCGAAGGCGTGTACCGTCAGCGGATAGCCGGGCATGCGGTGCACGCGGGCCGAGCGCCGGGCGCTCTCCGGCCCGCCCTCGGCCAGGGCGGTGGCCAGCCGCTGCCGCTCGAAGACCACCAGGCTGTCCAGCAGCGGCGTGTCGGGTGCCAGGCCGGCCTGGTCGAGGATGGTGTGCACCGGCGTGAGCTGGTGCTCGCGCAGCCGCCGGATCCGGTCCGCCACGTCGGCCAGGAACCGCCGCACCGTCCACCGTGGATCGAGGCGGATCCGCAGCGGCACCGTGTTGAGCAGCAGCCCGAGGATCTTCTCGGCGTCCGGGATGCTGTCGTACCGGCAGGATCTCGTGACCGCGAAGGTGACGTCGTCGACCCCGCCGTAGCCGCCGCGCAGCAGCGCCCAGGCCGCGTGGACCACGGCGCTGACGCCGACGCCCGCCGCCGCGGCGGCGGCGCGGAGCCGGTCGGACTCCGGCCGGGTGAGGGCGACCTCGTGCGCGACGGGCACGCCGCGCGCGTCGGGGTCCGCGTCGAGGCGGCCCGGGAGCGCCCGGGGCATCGGGGCGCCGCCGAGGTACCCCTTCCAGAACGCGTCGCCGCTGCCCGGGTCGCGCGTGCCCCACCAGTGCACGAAGTCCGCGAACGGCGGCCGGCGCGGCGGGTCCGGCGCCCGGCCGGCCCGGCGCGCGGCGTAGTCGGCGAGGACCTCGTCGAGCAGCATCCGGGTGGAGCGGCCGTCGAGGATCGCGTGGTGGAAGGTGACGACGACGTGGTGGTCGCTCAGCGCGGTGACCCGCAGCAGGGGCGCCCGGCCGACGTCGAAGGGCTCGTGCCGGTCGGCGGGGAGGAAGTCATCGAGCGTCGTCTCCCGCCACCGCAGGTCCGGCGCCACGGTGGACCGGACGACCTGCGCGACGCCGTGGTCACCGTCGACCTCGAAGGCCGTACGCAGCACCGCGTGCCGCCGGGTCGCGGCCTGCCAGGCGGCGGTGAACGCGTCCCGGTCCGGCGGACCGTCCCACCTGATCGTGACCTGCTGGACGTCCACCCCTCCGGCGGGCTGCCGGAGGGTCTGCAGCACCATCCCGCGTTGCACGGCGAGGGCCGGATACCGCTGGCAACTGTCGTTCATGCGCCCTCGTCCGGTGCGGCGTCAGCCGGTGGCGGCGTGCTCGTCCATCCAACGCCGCAACGACAGCGGCCGCATGTCCGTCCACACCTCGTCGATCCGGGCGAGGCACTCGCCGCGTGTCCCGGTGGTGCCCTCACGCCGCCAGCCGGCGGGCAGTTCACGGTCGTCCCACCAGATCGAGAACTGTTCCTCGTCGTTCACGACCACGGCGTACGTCCGGGTGTCGTCGTCAGCGCTCATCGGACCCCCTTCGCCGGGAAGGATTTCAGCCACGTCGATTCCGTGTCAAGGATCGGTCGATCTTCCGACGTCACGCGGAGGTGGGCCGTACGGCCGCCTCGGAGTCCGGTGTGGACGACGACGGCGGCGGCGCGTCGGCGCCGGCGTCGATCCGCGACGTCCGGGCGACCCAGCCGACGGCCGGGCCGGCGGCCAGCGCGCAGCCCACGAAGATCGCCGCGACGACCCACCAGCCCCAGCCGCCGGTCTGGATCGCCAGAAGGGTCAGGCCCACCGGCGCGAAGACGTCCGCGGCCGAGCTGATCGTCTGTGCCGTGCCGAGGTACACCCCGCGCGACGCGGCGGGCGGCACGTTGGTCTGGACGAACCAGAGCGCCGCCGAGAACCACAACTCGGTGGTGGTCACCAGCACCACGACGCCGAGGAGCGCGACGACGGTCCATCCGCCGCCGGTCCGGCCCGCGAGCGCGGCCACCGGGCAGGCGAGCGCGGTGACGAGGGCGCCCCGGCGGATCAGGCGGGCCGCGCCGGGAAGCGAGTCCGCGCCGCGCGACGCCGGCACCTGCAACGTGATCACCAGCACCGTGTTGAGGGCCAGCATCGCGCCGAGCAGCGGCTTGGGGGCGTCGGTGTGGGTGATCGCCCAGAGCGGCAGGATCTCGACGAGGATCACCGAGTGGAACATCATGACGGCGAGGAGCACGGCGGTCGTCACGTAGGGCAGGTCCTTCAGCACCGCCCACCGCGAGGCGGTGGCCGCCCGGTCGTGGCGTACCACCGGCGCGGCCGGTAGCCGGGTCACGAGGCCGGCGTTGAGCAGGGACAACGCGGAGTTGAGCAGCACCATGGCGACGAGCGCGGCGGCGGAGTCGAACGCCAGCGCCACCGCGCCGAGCCCGGTGCCGAGGGTGAACCCGGCGTTGAGGTACGAGCGCGCGTACGCCATCGTCCGCACCCGGTCCCCGGCCGGCATGGCGTCGGCGGTGTAGATGGTGCGCCCGGCGTTGGCGAACGAGTCGGTCACGGCGGCCACCACCATCAGCACCACGAAGCCCACGAAGGACATCACGAGCGGATAGGCGGCGAAGGTCAGCGCCGAGCCGAGCGCGCCCACGGCCCAGGACCGCTGCCCGCCGATCCGGTCGGCCAGCGCGCCCAGCGGCAGCGAGGTGGCGACCCCGGCGAGCCCCGCGATCGAGAAGCCGACCCCGATCTGCACGGCGCTGAGCCCGAGCACCTCGGTGAAGAACACGATGCTGCCGGTGAGGAAGGTGCCGCTGCCGACGGCGACCATGGCGGACTGGTACGCGATCGCCCGGGGCAGCCCGGGCGGCGGCAGGAGCCGGGACACGGCGAATCGGTGACCGTCCATGGTGCCGGTCAGGCTACCCGGGTGGTCGCCTCCGGTGGCGTCGCCGGCCCGGCGCGCGGACCCGGGCCCGGTGCCGTGGGGAAGGCGTGCACCGCCGGCCGGCGTGCCGGCCCGCCGGCGTCAGCCGCGCCGGGCCCGTCACGCCGCGCCGTCCGCGCGCAGCACGAGCCGGTCGGTGGTCCTCTCCCCGATGTACGTCAGGTCGGCGTCCCACCCGAGCCCGGGCCCGGCGGGCACCTCGACGAGCCCGTCGGCGCTCACGATCGGGCGGGTGGTGACGTCGCGGGCGTAGTACTTGTCGGAACCGGAGACGTCCGAGGGGAGCGTGAAGCCGGCGAGCGCGCTCAGCGCGACGTTGGCGGCCCGTCCGATCCCGAACTCGTGCATGCCGCCGCACCACACCGGGACGCCGTGCTCGCGCGCGAGGTCGTGCGCCCGTACGGCGTGGGTCAGCCCACCCATCCGCGAGACCTTGACGTTGAGCACGCGTACGGCGCCCAGGCGCAGCGCGGTGACGAGGTCGTCCAGCTCCTCGACGGACTCGTCGAGACAGACGGGGGTGTCGATGCGTTCCTGGAGGGCGGCGTGCGCGACGAGCGCCCGTGGCGCGAACGGCTGCTCGATCATCAGCAGGCCCAGGCCGTCGAGTTCCGCCAGGACGGCCCGGTGTTCCGGGGTGTCCTCGTAGGCGCCGTTGGCGTCGACGTGCAGCGGCACGCGCGGATGTGCCGCGCGCACGGCCCGCACCGGATCGACGTCCCAGCCGGGCGCGATCTTGAGCTTGATCCTGCGGTAGCCCTCGTCGACCCGCAGCCGCACCTGCGCGAGGAGGTCGTCGACGGTGGGTTCGATCCCCAGCGACACCCCCGCCTCGACGTTGCGGCGCGTGCCGCCCAGCGCGTGCGCGAGGGAGGTGCCTTCGGCGGCCGACCACAACGCCCAGGCGGCGATGTCGAAACCGGCGCGGGCGAAGTGGTTGCCCCGGACCCTGCCGAGCGTCGCGGCCAGGTCCGCCGGGTGCTCCCAGCCGGTACGCAGGACCATCGGCGCGAGGTGGTCACGGGCGACCGCCCAGCAGCTCTCGACGGTCTCGGCGCAGTAGAACGGGCCGCTCGGCGAGGCGATCTCGCCCCACCCCACGGCGCCGTCGGTGTCGGTGAGCGCGACCAGGATGTGTTCCAGCTCGCGCTTGGCGTGGGAGCTGGTCTGGAACCGGTGCACGAGCGGCAGCCGGACCCGGCGCAGCTCCACCGCCTCGATCCGCCTCACGCCGTCACCTCGCCGCGCCCGGCGTGATCGTCCCGGTCGTCCCGGTCGTCCCGGGCGGCCCGTCGGCGGTCCCTCCGCCTCGCCTGCGGTCGGTCACGGCTCCTCCTGGTAGAGATCGAGTTCGGCGGCGAGGGCGTCGCGCTCGCGCAGGCGGCGGCCGGCCCCCTTCGAGCTGGCGATGGTCAGGGTGGCGAGCAGGTGCAGCGCGAGCACCACCGAGGTGGGGGAGTTGGCGTAGGAGGCGCTGCCGGTGCCGATGACGATGCGGACGGCGGCGCTCTCGGCCAGCGGCGCGTCCTCGGCGTCGGTGACGAGGACCAGTTGACCGCCGTGCCGGACGTAGGCGGAGGCGACGTCGATGGTCTCGCGCCGGTAGCGCGCCATGCAGACGGCCACGAGCAGGTCGCCCTGGCGGATGTCGCTGAGCAGGTCGAGGGGCCGCAGTGCCGCGCCGTCGACGAGGTGGACGCCGGAGAGCCCGGCGCTGAGGTCGGAAGCGAGCAGGGACGCGAAGCCGAGCGACTTGCCGTGGCCGAGCAGGTACCGTCGCCGGGCCGACACGATGAGCGCCGCGGCCCGCTCGATGGCGTCCTGCTCGGCGGCCCACGCCAGCGCCGTGGCGAACTCGGTGCGTTGCTGCTCCAGGACCCGCTGCTTGAGCACCTGCGCGGACCTGCGCTGCACGTTGCGGTCGAAGCGCTCCGAGGGCGTCGATCTTTTCGTGCTCATGCCTCAATCCTGTGCGAACAGGTAGCTGACGCGGCCGGGGCGCTCCGCCCGCCGCGCGACGCCGACGAGCCGCCCGCCCGCGGCGAACCGGTCGGCCAGCTCCTGGCGCAGTCGCGCCCGGTCGTCGGGCCTCCGCGCGGCGGTACGGTCGTCGGCGGGCGAGTCCACGGCCGCGGGCCCGTGCCCGGGCGCCCGGGTGCCGCCCCCGGGGCGGTCGAGGTCCCACCGGACCAGGACCCGGTCGCTGTCGCCGTCGTCGTAGAAGTCGGGCAGGAAGCGGATCCCGACGGCGCCCAGCACGTTCAGGTTGAAGTGGACGTTGCGCAGCGCGTACGGGTCGAAGGTCCACCGCATCGTGTGCGCGCCCGCGCGTCGTGCCGCCTCGGCCTGGGCGTGCTTGAGCAGGCGCCCGACGCCGCGCCCCTGCGCCCGCGCGTCGACGACGGCCGCCTGCGAGTAGTGGTACAGCTCGCCGTGCTCGACGCCGGTGAAGCCGTAGCAGAAGCCGATGAGGGAGCCGTCCCCGTCGAACGCGCCGACCGCGGTCCCGGCGTTCTCGCGCAGCGCGGCCAGGAGGCGGGGGCTGACGGCGTGCTCGGGGCCCTCGTAACCGAAGACGGCCCGGTAGAGCGCCGAGGCCGCCGTCCACTCGGCGAGCCCGGCGAGGTCTCGCGCCACGATCCCCTGCGGGTCAGCGGTCATCGGCCACTCCCATGTGAAAGATAGCGATCGTATGTGTCCAATGCTGCCGATGTTCGACCCCGTTGACAAGGCCTCATGGTGAACCATACGGTCCGTATGTGTCGTCCTCGCCGTCAGATTCCCGCGCCGCGCTCGACGCGCTGCACCGCTACACGCTGCACGAGTCGCCGACCGGTGACCGGCGGGCGCTGGCCGCGCTGGCCGACGTGCTCGACGCCGACGCGGCCCGCGCCGGCTTCGACACCGCCCGGGTGCCGCACCCGAGCGGCGACCATCTGGTCTGGACCCTCCCCGCGCGGGGGATCCCGGGCGACCCGGTGCTGCTGCTGACCCACTACGACACCGTCTGGCCGGTCGGCACGCTGTCCGGCATGCCGTGGTCCGTCGAGGGAGACGTCGTCCGCGGCCCGGGCGTGTACGACACCAAGGCCGGGATCGTCGCACTGCTCGCGGCGGCGGCACGCGTCGAGCGGCAGAGCGCCCCGCGCCCCGAGATCAGGGTCCTCGTCGTCGCCGACGAGGAGATCGGCTCGCCCACCGCCACCGGACTGGTCCGGGCCGAGGCGGCCCGGGCCCGCGCGGTGCTCGGCCTGGAGCCGCCGCACCCCGGCGGCGACCTCAAGACCGGCCGACGCGGCAGCACCCGGGTCCGCATCGAGGTAACCGGGATCGAGGCGCACGCCGCGCTCGACCCGGACGCCGGAGTCAACGCCATCGACGAGCTCGTCGACCAGCTCGTGCGGCTCCGCGCACTCGTGCGGGGCCGGCCGGTCCTGCTCAACACCGGCACCATCGCCGGCGGGGGGCGGACCAACGTGGTGGCCGGCGAGGCCCACGTCGAACTGGGACTGCGCTTCAGCGACCCGGCGGACGAGGACGCCGTCCTCGCCGGCCTGCGGTCGCTGCGCCCGGTGCGCGACCGCGCCCGGCTCGACACCCGGCTGCTCTCGCACCGGCCCACCTGGCGGCCGGACGAGGCGGGGGCGCACCTGCTCGACCGGATCGTGGGCATCGCCGCCGACCTCGGTCAGGGCAGCCTCGCCGGTCGCCCGGCGGACGGTGCGGCCGACACCAACACGACCGGTGCGCTCGGCCGCCCCACCGTCGACGGGCTCGCCCCGCCCGGTGGCGGCGCACACGCCCGACAGGAGTGGGTCTCGGCGGCCGGCATCGACGCGCGCAGCGACCTGCTGGCCGCCCTGTTCACCGGCCTGCACACCGCGGCTCCGTCCCGGGGGGACGGAGCCTGACCCGGGCGCGCACCCCGGAAGCCGCAGCGGCTGGCACGACCCGGCCCGCCGCGTGGATCCGCCACCCGGCGCACCGGGTGGCGGGACCTGACCCGCCGCGTCCGGGTCGGCGCGACCCGGGTACCCGGTCGCGGGTCAGCGCGACCTGGCGCGCCGGGCGCGAGTCAACGCGAGCAGCCCCACGGCGATCAGCGCCAGCCCGAGCGCTCCGGCCGCCACGAGGTAGGTCCCCACGGCGCCGGGGCGACCGGTTCCGTCGTCGGCGGCGCGGGCCGTCGGCCCGGGCGTGCTGGACGGGGCGGGGGACCCGGCGGCCGCCGGCAGCGGGTAGCGCCGGACCGCGGGCATCGTCCCCGGCGGCTGGTCGGCGGTCTCGGACACGGTGAGCAGCGACCGCCCGTCGCGGCTGTAGGTGACCGACTCGCCCTGCGGCTCGTCGGGCAGCGCGATGATCCGTGGCGTCCCGCCGGTCAACGCAGTGACCACGTCGCCGTCGGTCACGTCGAACTCGTACGCGTCCGCGTAGGTGCGCAGGACGATCCGGTGCCCGTCCGGTGCGGTGGCGGCGCCGGTGACCGCCGTGCGACCGAGCGCCCCGAACGGGTTGCTCGTCGTGGAGGCCGGCAGCCGGACCTGCCCCACCTTCACCAGCGGCGCCGTCGCACCCGTACGCAGGGCGGCGCTCGGCGCGTACAGGTTGGCCGAGTACTTGGTCACGACCACCGGCCGGTCGTCGCCGGTCACGAGCAGGGCCTCGGCGTCGTGCGGACCGTCCGGATAGGCCATGCGGTACAACACCGGCCGGTCGGCTCCCGGCGGCAGCTTCCACACCGCGATCGTCTGCCGCGACCGGTCGTTGTCCCCGATGTCCGCCACCCAGACCGTGCCGTCCGCGCCGACGGCGAGATCCTCGGTGTCGCGCGGCCGGGACGGATAGGACACGGTCCGCACGACGGAGCACCGATCGTCCAGGAAGAAGATGCGGCGGCGGGCCTCGTCGTCCGCGCCGTCGTTGATCATGACGAAGCCGTCGTCCGTGGCGACCATGCCGGAGATCTCGCTCAGCCGGCCGCCACGCACCTCGCACACCGGCGTCCCGGGGGCCGGTGCGGATGTCGGGTCGGCCACGGCACCACCGGGGGCCGTCGCGACGGCGAGGACGACGACCGTCCCCGCCGCGACCCGTAGCCGCCGGGTCCCGTTGCCTCGTCGCCTCACCAGCAGTCCCTTTCAGTGCCGGTCCGCCCCGTCCGGCGATTCGGTGCCGGTGCGCGCACCGGCGATCCACTCCTGCCGACCCGGGCGTCACGCCGTGTGCCGGGACCGGCTGCCGTCCGCCCGGCTCCGGTGCGTCGTCGGCCCCGACGTGAGCGGCGTCCGGGCGCGTGACCAGGAGATGAGTGTATGACCCGGTGGCGCGGCCCCGGTCGCGGCCCGCCGTGCCGCGACGCCGTGCCGGCGACCCGGACCGCCGTCGCCGCGACCGGAACCGGTGGCGCCACCGCCCGCCCGCGTCCGCCCGGATCGAGGCGCCACCGGGCCGGGACCCGACCGGCGTCGGCGGCGTACGCTGCCGCGATGACCGCACCGGCCCGCGTCCTCGTCTACGGGGTGTACGGCGCCGGCAAGTCCACCCTGGCGGCGCGGATGGCCGAGCGCCTCGGCTCGCCGTGGCACCCGGTCGACGACCTGCTGTGGCAGCCGGGCTGGGTGGAGGTGCCGGTCGCGGAGCAGCGCAGCCGGATCGAGGAGGTCTGCCGACGCGACCGCTGGATCCTCGACGGGGCGTACCACGGCTGGCGCGACGTGGTGCTGGCGCGCGCCGACCTGGTCGTCGGCCTGGACTACCCGCGCTGGCTCTCCTTCTGGCGGCTGCTGCGGCGCACCGCCCACCGGCTGGTCAGCGGCGAGGAGATCTGCAACGGCAACCGCGAGTCGCTGCGCAGCGTGCTGTCCCGGGACTCGATCCTGCTGTGGCACGTCACCGCGTTCGGCCGGGCCCGGCGGCGGATGCGCGCCTGGCAGGCCGATCCGGCCGGACCGCCGGTGCTGCTGTTCCGCTCCCCGGCGGCCCTGGAGCGCTGGCTGTCCGAACTGACCCGACGATGAGGACCCGTCCCGCGGGCCCGGCGGGCGGTGTTCCCCCGCGCGCCCCCGGTGAGGTGCGCGGATGGACGGACGCCATTGCCTCGGCCTGCGTGATCACCTAGGTTTCACACGATCGCACCCAGCCGCACCGAGCACTCCCCGGCTCTGGCGAGGCAGCGAGACAGCACCGATCGCGCCGCTCAGTGACTTAGGAGCTCACCGTGGCACATTCCCCCTTCCGAAGAAGGTTCCCCTCCCGTCGGCGGACACCGGCCCGTCTGGTCGCGGCGGTGGCGGCGAGCACCATGCTGCTCGCCGTGGCCCCCGTCCCGGCCGTGGCGGCACCGCTGCCGGCGGGCGACACGACAGCCGAGGCGTCAGCCCGCCCGGCGTCGAGCAAGGCGCAGCCCAAGAGCGGGCTCTGGCTGGTGAAGATGGACAAGCCGTCGGTGGTGGCCGCCTCGCAGGCGAGGCCGGCACGCACCGGCGGGATCGACACCCGGTCCGCGGCGAGCACCTCCTACGCGCAGGAGTTGGCGCGGCAGCAGGACACGCTGGTGGACGAGATGGAGGCGATCCTGGGCCGCTCGGTGCGGGTCGCCCACACCTACCGCAACGTGGTGAACGGCCTGGCGGTCGAGGTCAGCGCGGACGAGGCGGCGCACCTGTCCGGCCTGCCGGGGGTCAGCGCGGTCGTACCCGACGAGGTCCTGGAGCTGACGACCGACACCAGCAACGCGCTGATCCAGTCGCCCGCGGTGTGGGAGGGCAGGACGGCGGAGAACGTCGGCACCCGTGGCGAGGGTGCCATCGTGGGGATCCTCGACTCGGGCATCAACCCCGAGCACCCGTCGTTCGCGGCCGTGGACGGCGACGGCTACCGGCACACCAACCCGTACGGCGCGGGCACGTACACCGGCGTCTGCGCCCCGACCCATCCCCAGCACAAGGCGATCTGCAACGACAAGCTGATCGGCGCCTGGTCGATGGTCGGCACCGACGCCCGGGACGACAACGGCCACGGCAGCCACACCGCCTCGACCGCCGCCGGCAACCGGCACGAGGCGACCATGACCGTCGGCACCAGCACGCACAAGATCACCGTCTCCGGGGTCGCGCCGCGGGCCAACGTCATCTCGTACAAGGTCTGCATGGCCCTCGGCTGCCTCTCCTCGGCGACGATCGCCGCCGTGGACCAGGCGATCGCCGACGGCGTGGACGTCCTCAACTACTCGATCTCCGGTCGCGACGACCCGTGGAAGGACCTCGTCGACCAGGCGTTCCTGGAGGCGTACTCGGCCGGCATCTTCGTCGCCGCCTCCGCCGGCAACAGCGGCCCGGGCGCCAGCACCGTCGCGAAGACCGCGCCGTGGAACATGTCCGTGGCCGCGGTCAGCCACGAGCGGGTCATCGCCCACCGGCTCGACGTGACGGGCCCGACGCCCGTCCCGGCGGCGCTCACCGGCATCGCCGCCGTGATCGGGGAGAACTCGCCGAACCCGCCCATCGAGGGTGAGATCCGGTACTCCGGCACCGTCGACGCGAACAACGTGCAGGCCTGCGTTCCGTTCCCGGCAGCGGCGTTCAGCGGCAAGGTCGCCCTGCTGCCCCGGGGCGGCTGCGACTTCTCCGTGAAGGTCAAGAACGCCACCGCCGCCGGCGCGACCGGCGTGGTCGTGCACAACCAGTACAGCGGCCCGCCGATCACGATGGGCGCGCTCGCCGGGACCAGCATCCCCGCCGTGATGGTCTCCCTCGCCGACGGGCAGCGGCTGCGCGACCACGCGGCGGCCACCGACGGCCCCGTCACCGTGCGCGTCGACCCCGGCAGCGAGGTGCTGCGCGACGGCGACTGGACCGACGTCGTGGCCGACTTCAGCTCGCGCGGACCCAGCAAGTTCGACATGCTCGCGCCCACCGTTGCGGCCCCGGGCCGCAACATCCTCGCCGCCACCATGGCGGCGAAGGACAACCCGGCCACGTACGCCTTCATGCAGGGCACGTCCATGTCGTCGCCGCACGTCGCCGGCGCCGGCGCGCTGCTGGCGGCGCTGCACCCCGACTGGTCGCCGACGCGGATCCGGTCCGCGCTGGCGGTCACCGCGGACCGCGACGGGGTGGTCAAGGAGGACGGCCGCACGCCGGCCGACGCGTTCGACATCGGCTCCGGCCGGATCAACCTGGCCCAGGCCGCCCGGACCGGCATCGTGCTCGACGAGACCGCCGCGAACTTCGTCGCGGCCAACCCCGACGCCGGTGGCGACCCGCAGGCGCTGAACCTGCCGGCCGTAGTCGAGCACCACTGCCTCAAGGTCTGCACCTTCACCCGGACGGTGTCCAGCGTGGCCAAGGTGGCCGCGACCTACCAGGTGGCGCCGCAGGCCCCGACCGGGGCGCGGATCACGGTCGCGCCGACGCGGTTCACCCTGGCGCCCGGCGCCAGCCAGCAGCTGACCGTCACCGTGGACGTCACCGGGACCGCCCGCAAGAACTGGCTCTTCGGCGCGATCGACCTGACCACCGACGCCCGGCACGCGCCGGACGGGCAGCCGATCGCCCAGGCGCACTTCCCGGTCGCCGTCCTTCCCGCGGCCCCGGACCTGACGGTCGACAAGACCGAGCTGAGCTCCAGCATGGACGTCGCGCAGAACGAGAGCCACACCGTCAAGGTGGGCAACGCCGGCGGCGCCGAACTCACCTGGCGGGCGACCGGCGACGGCGCCGACTGCGCCTGGCCGACCTGGGTCAAGGTGACCCCGGCGCAGGGCACCCTTGGCGCGTTCAAGAGCCAGGACATCCAGATCACGCTCGACTCGACCGGCCTGGACGACGGTGGCGTGTTCCGGGCCGACCTGTGCCTGGCCAGCAACGACCAGGACCAGCCGACGACGACGATCGCGCTGGAACTGACGGTGGTGCCGGTGCCGAAGATCGAGGTGGCACCGAAGTCGCTCTCCGCACGGCAGCCGGCCGGGCTGGTCACCAGCCAGAAGTTCGCGGTACGCAACGCCGGGCACGGCGTGCTGGACTGGCGGCTGGACGACCCGGACGCCGGCCCGAGCGACGAGCGGATCCAGCTCCTGCGTGACGGTGTCCTGCTGATCCCCAACTCGGGCAGCGCGACCCGTGGGGTGATGGCGTTCGATCCGCAGACCGGCAAGCAGATCGACCCGCAGTTCATCCCGCACTTCAAGTTCGACCCGACCAGCAACCTCTACACGCCGTTCCAGGTCGTCGCCAAGCCGGACGGCAGCGGCTTCCTCATGTCCGACCAGGTCAACTCGGTGGTCACCGAGCACGGCCTGGACGGCAGCTTCCGGCGCGTCTTCGCCCCCGCCGCCGGTGCGGGAGATCCGACGGTCATGGGCAACACCCGGGGCATCGCGCTCTCGCCGCGCGGCACCGTGCTGGTGACGGTCGCCTCCCAGGCGAACGCCAACTCGGTGGTCGAGTTCGACGCCGACGGGAAGTTCCTGGGTACGTTCGTCGCGCCGGGGGCCGACGGGCTGAAGGGACCGTGGGGCATCCTGTTCCGCGGCGACGACGTGCTCGTCTCGGCCAGCGACAGTGACGCCATCCACAGCTTCAAGAAGGACGGCTCCGCCGCGAACGCCCGCTTCTTCCAGGGGCTGAGCTGGCCCGGCCAGCTCGTGGAGCTGCCGAACGGCAACGTGCTCGCGGCGAGCTGGGGCAGCGGCTCCACCCCGGGAGTCTGGGAGATGGACCGCGACGGCAAGCTGATCGGCGTCTACACGCCGCCCGGCGGAAGCGGATACCAGGGCGTCCACCCGCTCGGTAACGGCAACATCCTGACCACCAGCTCCAAGGGGGTCCACGAGATCGACCGCTCCGGCCGCCTGGTCGAGGTCGAGAACGACAAGGGTGCTGCCCGGTTCATCACCCACGTCCGGCTGCCCGACCTGCAGCCGTGCGTGACGCCCGACGAGGTGCCGTGGCTGACGGCGTCCCGCACGTCGGCCGGCACCGGTGCCGGCCGGTCCACCGAGGTGACGCTCTCGATGGACAGCACCGGGCTGGCCGCCGGTACCTACCGGGCCCAGCTCTGCGTCACCAGCGACGACCCGTCCAACCCGCTGACGACGTTGCCGGTGACGCTCGAGGTCACCGACCAGACCTGCGCCCAGGTCGTCAGCGGTGAGCGTCGGGGTCCGCTGCCGGTCAACGGTGGGGTGACCTGCCTCGCGCCGGGCGCCACGGTGTTCGGACCGGTCAACGTCGCGAAGGGCGCGGGCCTGATCGCGCTCGACGCCAGCGTCAGCGGCCCGGTGACCGCCACCGGGGCCACGGTGGTGGAGTTGACGGGCAGCACGGTCGACGGCCCGCTGTCGGTCACCGGCGTCACCGGTTCGGTGCTGATCAGCGGGACGCGGGTGACCGGGCCGGTCAGCGTGGTCGACAGCCGCACCGGCGACACGCCGGTCGTGGTGTCCGGCAACCGGATCGACGGGCCGCTGCGGTGCGTCGGCAACCAGCCGCCACCGGTGGACGGCGGGGTGGCCAACACGGTCAGCGGCCCGACGTCCGGCC
Organism: Micromonospora sp. M71_S20; assembly: GCF_003664255.1. Classification (NCBI taxonomy): domain Bacteria; kingdom Bacillati; phylum Actinomycetota; class Actinomycetes; order Micromonosporales; family Micromonosporaceae; genus Micromonospora; species Micromonospora sp. M71_S20. The sequence goes on from NZ_RCCV01000004.1 coordinate 697,708, forward strand.
AGTGCCGCGGGTGGTGAGCGGACCTCCCGACCCGGCCCGTCGGTGACGGGGCCAGGCCCGCCGGTGCGATCGCCGTCGCGACCGCACCGGCGGGCCGCCGTCCTCGACTGCGGCGGCCCTTCCCGCCGCAACGACCGCCGTCCGACACGTGGCCACCGCCGACCCGGCCCCCGCGCGTGCGCCCGGGTGCGAAGGATCCGCCCGCGCGGTGAGTACGCGGGCTCACGTCCCGCGGCCATGCCTCCGCCAGGCTGTACGGCATGACCTCGTCGACACCCGCCGCCCGGTCCCGGTACGCCGTCGTGCTCCTGACGGTGGTCTGGGTGGGGGCGTGCCTGGCGTTGCTGTGGTGGTTGTTCACCATCGGCATGGAAGGGTGGGCCGACCACCACTCGAACGGTGGGGCGCGGGCGGCGGAGATCGGGCGGCGCTCCGCCCGGGCGCTGCTGTTCCTGGCGGCGACGGCAGCGGGCGGGCCGGCCGTCATCGCGCTGCTGGCGTTCGGCTGCCGGTACCGCCGCACCGGGCTGGTCTACCTGTTCCTGGCCGTCGTGGTCGCGGCGGCGCTCACGCCGGCGGTCGTGGATGCCGCGCGTACCCTCAGGCCGCCGGCCGCGCCCGTCCCGGCGCCGACGACCTGCCAGGAGCACAGCGGCGGTGACAACCGCTGCCCGGGCGGCTGAGCGGCCTGGCGGTGCGGGTTGCGGCACCGGACGGGACGTCGCCCGTGACCCGACGCGGTGGCGGAGCGGGCGGTCGACAGATTCATTTGTGGCTATGTATTGTCACTGGCCGACCGGCGTACCGATCAGCAGGAGCACGCGATGGACCGTCTCGACCAACCCGGATGCTGCGGCGACGGCCCGGCGGCCGCCGGTGTCGACCGCCGCGTGGTGCTGCTCGGCGCCGCCCTCGGCGCGGGCGCCCTGGCCGGGCTGGCCGTTCCCGGCCGCGCGTACGCCGCGCCCGCCATCCACAACCCCTTCTCCGGCTACCCCGTCACCGGCACCTGGCAGGACCACCTGAACCGGGGTTCGCTCGGCGGCGTCGACTTCGGCATGCCGGTCGGCACCCGCCTGCGGCGCGGGCACCATCCAGAACATCCCGTACAACGGTACGGGTGGGCACACGGTCACCATCCAGCACGCGGACGGGTACCGCAGCCAGTACATGCACCTGTCGCAGTTCCTGCTCGGCAACGGCGCGGCCGTGTCCAGCGGCACCGTCGTCGGTCTCTCCGGCGGCGCGGCCGGCGCGCCGGGCTCGGGCTCGTCGACCGGGCCGCACGTCCACTGGCACATGATCAACCCGCCGGCGTACGCATCAACCCGCTGGCCTACATCGGTCAGAACCCCGCACCCGGGCGACTGCCCAAGACCTCCACCGAGCAGGACGGCATCCCCGGCACCATCTTCTACCAGCGCATGCAGAACTGGCTGCGGCTCACCGCCGGTTACACCGGCCCCATCGACGGCGCGCCCGGGCCGGGCACCTACGCCGCCCTCCAGCGGGCCATGCGGGCCTACGGCTACACCGGACCGATCGACGGCCAGCCCGGCCCGAACACCTGGCGCGCCGTGCAGCGCCTCGCCTCCGGCCACGGCTACACCGGCCCGATCGACGGGGTCATGGGGCCCAACTCGTGGCGCGGCTTCGCCCGCTTCCTCAACCAGGACAGGTGGGACTGACCGCGACAGCCCCGCCGCACCCACCGCACGGGCGGCGGCGCGGCGCGGACGCGACGAGGGCCGTCCTCCCGGTGCTGCGGGGGACGGCCCTCGTCGGCGGACGAGCGCGTCAGGCGACCGAGGCGGGGAACCTCTCCCACACCCGGTGGGCGGCCAGCAGCTGCTGCACGGCGGTGAGGACCTCGGCGCCGGAGCCGCCCGTGACGACGCCGGGCGTGCCGGCGACCCCCGCCTGCCGCAGCACGTCGACGCCGGCGCCCCACGCGCCGATCGCCTTGGCGTGCCGCCAGCACTCCTCGACCAGAAGCAGCACCCGCGGATCCACGGCGGCGGCGTCCGCCGCGCCGGCCTTGGCGTCGCGCGCCGGCGACGCGTCCGGCGCGGGCGCCGGCGCCCCGGCCAGCAGGAGCACGTCGAACTCGACCGAGCGGCCGGTGGCGAAGGTCCGCTGCACGGGCAGGCCGCCCACCAGGCCGCCGTGCGGGGCGACGAGGAGCGGCACCATGCCGGCCGCGAGGACCGCCCCGCGTACCTCGTCGACGCCGTCGAGCCTGGCGGCGGGGTCGACGACGATGCCCACGGTGCGGCCGTCGGCCGGCCACTGCCTGCCCACCTGCGACAGCGCGGGGCTGGGCGCGGGGTCGACGAGCGGCACGGTCGGCTCCGGCGCGGGCAGACCCAGCCCGGTGGCGACCTCCGCGCACAGCGCCGGGTCGATGTTGGCGAGGCACCGGAGCTGGCGCTCCCGGATCGCCTGGTGGTAGCACTTGCCCAGCTCGAAGGTGTAGGCGCGGACGATGTGCTCCTTCTCGACCGGCGACATGCTCAGCCAGAACAGGCGGACCTGGCTGTAGTGGTCGTCGAACGAGACCGGGTTGGCGCGTACCTTGGGCGCCTCCGTCACCGTCACCGGCACGTCGACGAACGCGCCGTCCTCGTCGCCGGCCGGGAAGGGGTTGCCGCCGTCGAGCGAGTTCGGCCGGTACGGTGCGACCCCGGCGTGGACGGCCTGCTGGTGGAAGCCGTCGCGCAGCATGTCGTTGACCGGGGCGTGTGGGCGGTTGATCGGGATCTGCGAGAAGTTCGGCCCGCCCAGCCGGGTGAGCTGCGTGTCGACGTACGAGAAGAGCCTGCCCTGCAACAGCGGGTCGTTCGTGACGTCGATGCCCGGCGGCAGGTGGCCGACGTGGAAGGCGACCTGTTCGGTCTCGGCGAAGAAGTTCGTCGGCGTCCGGTTGAGCGTCAGCTTCCCGACCGGCTGCACCGGCGCCAGCTCCTCCGGCACGATCTTGGTCGGGTCGAGCAGGTCGATCCCGGCGAAGGTCTCCTCGGGAGTGTCGGGAAAGACCTGGAGGCCCAGCTCCCACTCGGGGAAGGCGCCGGCCTCGATGGCGTCGTAGAGGTCCCGGCGGTGGAAGTCCGGGTCCACGCCGCCGAGCAACTGCGCCTCCTCCCAGGTCAGGGAGTGCACGCCCAGCTTGGGCTTCCAGTGGAACTTGGCCAGCGCCGTCTCGCCGGCGGCGTTGACGAGCCGGAACGTGTGGACGCCGAAGCCCTCCATCATCCGGTACGAGCGCGGGATGCCCCGGTCGGACATGTTCCACATGGTGTGGTGCTGCGCCTCGGTGTGCAGGGAGACGAAGTCCCAGAAGGTGTCGTGCGCGCTCTGCGCCTGCGGGATCTCCCGGTCGGGGTGCGGCTTGCCGGCGTGGATGATGTCGGGGAACTTGATGGCGTCCTGGATGAAGAAGACCGGCATGTTGTTGGCGACCAGGTCGAAGGTGCCCTCGTCGGTGTAGAACTTCGTCGCGAAGCCGCGGGTGTCGCGGACCGTGTCGGCCGAGCCGCGCGAACCGAGGACGGTGGAGAACCGCACGAAGACGTTGGTCGACCTGCCCTTCGCCAGGAAGCCGGCCTTCGTCACACCCTCGGCCGTGCCGTAGGCCTCGAAGACGCCGTGCGCGCCGGCCCCACGCGCGTGCACGACGCGCTCGGGAATGCGCTCGTGGTCGAAGTGGGTGATCTTCTCGCGCAGGTGGTGGTCCTGGAGCAGGACCGGACCGCGCGGCCCGGCCTTCAGCGAGTGGTCCGTGTCGCGCAGCCGCGCCCCCTGCGACGTCGTGAGGAAGGCGCCCTGCTGACCGTTCGCCGTCGTCGGCGCGCCGGTCGCCGCGCCGGTCGGCGTACGGGTCTCCGGGGCGCCCTGTTCCTTCTTGGGCGGCAGCGGATCGTGTGGCGTCGTCGGCTCCTCGACGCTTGGCGGGGCGCTGCCCGGCGCGCCGGGCACGTCCGGGGTCAGCGCGTCGGCCACCTTCCCGGCTGCGGCCTCCACCACGTCCTTGACCGCCTTGGCGGGCTTGCTGGCATCCATCTGGCGAGTTCCTCCACGAAAACGTTTGTTGAGCAGGCGTCCTGGCCCGTACCCCGAGCCGGGCGGCGGAAACGGGGACGCGCCGGCGGACCGCGGTCTCGCGTATCGTCCGCCCGTGAGCGCCGACCTACTCGACGACTTCGTGCGGGCGGACCGCGACCGTGCGCTGGGCACGTACGGCATCCGCGTCCACCGCGAGGGCCGCCCGCCCGTGGAACACCGCTTCCGCTCCGACGACCGGGTGAACCTGTACTCCGTCGCGAAGACGTTCACGTCCGTGGCCGTGGGGCTGGCCGAGGCGGAGGGGCGGCTGAGTCTCGACGACCGCCTCCTGGACCACCTGCCCGAGCTGCGGCCGATCGCCGCCGACGGGCTCGGTGCGGTCACGCTCCGCCAACTGTTGACGATGACCAGCGGCACCAGCCACCGCTGGTTCGCCGACGAGCGGATCACCGCCGCCGACCTGCTCCACGAGATCGTCTCCGCGCCGCTCACCGCCGCGCCCGGCACCCGCTTCGCCTACACGGGTTCGGGCCCGTACGCCCTCGGTCGGGTGGTCGCCCGGGTCACCGGGGCCGACCTGCGCTCGTTCCTGCTGCCGCGCCTGTTCGCGCCGCTGGACCTGCACGACCCGCCCTGGCACACGTGTCCGCTGGGTCATCCCCTCGCGGAGAGCGACCTCTTCCTCCGTACCGAGGAACTCGCGCGTTTCGCCCAGCTGCTGGTGCAGGAGGGCCGGTGGAACGGCCGGCAGGTGCTGCCCGCGCGGTACGTGCGGCGGATGGCGGGGGAGCGGGTCGACACGAGCGCCGTCACGTACGGCGAGCCGTACACCCACGGATACGGGCTGGGCGTGTGGATCGACCCGGCCGACACGTACCGGCTGGACGGCCGCTACGGCCAGTACGTGGTGGTCAGCCCCGCGCGGCGGGCCGCCGTCACGGTGACCGCGCACGCGGAGCGCGACCAGGAGCTGCTCGCCGCGATCCACGAACTCGTCGTCGCGCGGCTGTGACGCGCCGGTGCCGTCCACCCGCGGGAGTGGACGGCACCGGGCGTGGTGGTCAGCAGCGTGGCACGCCGGGGATGAAGCCGTCGTGGCCGGTCAGGACGTACGCGTCTGAGACGTACCGGTTGGTGCCGATGCGGTCCCAGACGTTGCTCGTGCCGTAGGGGCCGGTCACCGTGGTGCCGACGGCCTGGCAGTAGATGCTGACGGTCGCGCCGTCGGCGACGGTACCCACGACGGCGTAGCCGGTGCCGGGCCCGGAGCGCACGTTGAGGCTCACCCCCTCGGTGTTCACCGTGCCGGAGCCGACACCGGTCTGCTGGTTCACCAGCTGCATGTAGTAGGCCCAGTTCCAGTTCGGGCCCGGGTCGGTGTGGGTGGCCCCGGGCACCTCGTTGTGGCCGATGATGTGCGTCCTGGTCTTCGGGATGCCGTACTTGTTGGCGAGGCTGCGGGTCAGCGTCGCCGACGCCCGGTACATCGCGTCGGTGAACCAGGCCGCGTTGTCGACGTACCCCTCGTGCTCGATGCCGATGGACTGGGTGTTGTAGGTCCAGTTGCCCGCGTGCCAGGCGATGTCCTTCTCCCGCACCGACTGGGTGACCGCCCCGTCGGAGGAGCGGAACGTGTAGTGCGCGCTGGCCTGGGCGGCCGGGTTCTGGAACCAGCTGATCGAGCCGGCGTAGCTGCCCTGCGTCACGTGGATGACGATGTACCTGACGGAGTGGCTGGTGGGTCGGCTGGCCACCGTGTAGTTGCTGGTGCTCGCCGGCGCCCACGCGGCCGGCCCGTAGTCGGTGCTGAGGATCCCGACCTCGTCCGACGCGGCGCCCGGCAGGTCCCGCTCCGGGGCCACCTGGCGGCCGGGGACCTTCGCCACCCCGGCGTGACCGGTCTCGAAGCCGGCGCCGAGCAGGTCGTAGACGGCGTCCGCGTAGAGGCGGGCGAGCGACGGTTGGGACGCGCCGCCGTAGCGGGCGACCGGGGCGTACCACTCGTCGACGTCGTCGCGCTCGGCCGCGGTCAGGCCCGCCCGGTCGGCGTAGGAGCGCAGGACGGCGGCCGCTCCGGCGATGTTCGCGGCGGGGTCGGTGCGCAGCGCGGCACGGCTGAGCCCGGTCAGCGTGGCCGCCTCGTCCAGGGTGTGCAGCCTGGGGTTGCTGACCAGGTGCATCATGCCGTAGCCGCCCGCCGCGCTCGGGGCGCCGCCGTGTCCGTCCAGGCGGGTCTCGGCGTAGCCGAGGGCGACGAGCAGGTCGCGGGGGACGTCGTACCGACCGGCGGCGGTGTCGAAGGCGGTGGCCAGCCGGGCGGACGCCGGTGGGGCACCCTCCGGGGCGGCCGACACCGGCGCGGGGGCCAGGGCTGATTCGGCAGTCAGGACCAGGGTCGCGGCCAGCATGGCGCTGAGCAGCCCACGCCTGCGTCGCGCGGCGGGTCGAGCAGTCATCTGCACCCCTCCAGATATCCGCCGCCATCGATGAATATCGGCGGGTGGCGGTACCGTACACCGCGACGGGTGTTGATGTAAACGGGTGCCAGGCCGATGTAACTGGATGGCGGAAACCTTCATCGGCGGACGCGTCGAGCCGTCCGTGGGCGCCTGCGCACCGAGGAAGCGGGCGCGGCGGCGCGGTCCCGGCCCCCTCGACCTGCTGAGCTACCGCCGGCCGGTGGTGCCTGCGGCGGTGCGCGCCCTGCTGAGCGGCGTCACGAACCGCCGACGCGGGGCACGACCGGGCGGACCGCGACCGGGGCGCCCGGTCGCCCGCCCGCGCGCGACCGGTACTCGGGGACGCCCACGCAGGTGAAGAGCAGCGCCGCGAGGTCGTCCGGCTCGCCCAGCAGCCCTGGGACGTCCGAGTCGAGAAAGGTCATGCCGGAGGCGCCCGCGCCGAGGGCGTACGCCGCGAGGTGCAGCCGGCCCTCGACGAGCCCGGTGGCGAGCTGGGCGTCGCGGTAGCCGCGGTCGTCGAGGGTCGACAGCGGCGCGGCGGCGACGACGACGTAGGCCGCGTCGCCGGCGAGCGCCTGGTCCAGGCAGACCCGGAGCAGCTCGTCGCGCAGGTCACCGGTGCGCAGCGGCGCCGACAGGTCGGGCCACCGGTAGAGGCCGGGCGGCACCCCGTCGACCCCGTGCACGGCGACCCAGTGCGGCACCGGCACGCCGCGCAGGGCCGCCGCCAGGGGCCATTCCAGCAGGGCGCGCGGCAGCGTCCGGGACCTGTCCATCCGCCGCTGCGAGCCGCGCCGCCGGACGACCTCGTCGAGCGGGTCGGACGGCGGGTGCGCCGGCAGCGGCTCCGCCCGCGGCCAGGGCGCGCCGAGCACGTCCCGGTCGCCCGCGCGCTGGGCGGCGGTGCACAGCGGCAGCTCGACCGGCGGCAGCTCACCGGGGACCGCCGGCCCGGTGGGCCCGATCGCCGGCGCACCGTCGCCGAGGGACAGCAGGGCCAGCGGGTACTCGTGCACCCCGTCCGCGCCGACGAGCGCGCGCACGGTGGCGTCCGGGAAGAGCGACCGCAGCCGCGGCGACAGGCCGGCGCTGTCGGCGGCCGCCGACAACTGGGACAGCAGCGTGCCGGCGTCCCAGTAGAGGTGCCGCCAGCCGCGCTCGGCGTAGCGCCAGCCCGTGCGCCACGGCACGCCCGTGACCACCAGCGTCGTGACCGCCCCGGTCGCGGCGGGGGCCACCTGGACGAGCGCGTGCCGCCGCGCGTCGTACCAGTGCACGCCGTCCGGCACCCCCGCGACGCCCCGGGTGCTCGCGTAGACCTCCAGCGGGAACCGCGCCCCCGCCGAGCCGGAGGCGCGGTAGAGGAAGGGGCGGCCGTTGCGCTCGGCGGTGCGCACGACGCCGGCGCCGAGGAAGAGCACGCGGCCGAGCTGCGCCGCGTCGAGCGGCTGCGCGGGGGACGCGACGCCGGCCAGCACGGCGGTCGCGGGGACGCCGGGGTCGGGCAGGTCGCGCGGCAGGGCGAGGACGGCGGGACCCTCCGGGTAGCCCTTCATGGGCGGCGGCAGGGTCTCGGGGTCGTTCGGGACGAGGTCCTGGCGGACGCGCGGGTCGTCCACGGGCACGTCCCACTCGCGGCTCGGCTCGTAGGACGTCAGCCGGTGCAACAGCCCGGCGCCGGTGTCGAGGTCCATCCGGTCATCCTGCCAGCGCGCGGCGCCGGACGGTGGCCCCGACGGGCGACCCGCACGGCACGGTCCCGCGCCGGTGCGGGAGGCCGCCGGGCGGCCGGGGAGCCGGCGGAGCCACCGCCGACCGCCCCGGCCGGTCCGGCTCAGATCCGGGCGCCGACGTCCGCGCCGTTGGCCGGGCGCAGGAACGAGGAGGTGGGGATGGCACCGTCCGCCGTACGGGGGCCGGTGATCGTGGCCGGGTCCGTGCTGACGAGCGACCACGTCCCGCCGAGGTTCCACGAGTTGCCGGAGCCGGTGGAGGCGCCGAGCGACACGTCGGTGGTGTTGCCGACCGCGAGGTTGCGGGTGAGCACCGAGGCGGAGCGCGACACGTTGAAGCCGTCCTTGCCGTTGTCCCAGGCGGTGTTGCGCTCGAAGACCAGCGAACCCGGGTTGCCGTTGTCGATGAACCCGCCGGCCGAGTTGCCCCAGGCCATGCTGTTGCGGGTGACGTGGGCGACCGCCGGGCGCGGATCCGTGCCGCCGCCGTTCTTGAACCCGTTGCCGTCCCCGGTGTAGTCGGGCAGGCCCCAGTAGTTGTAGCCGTTGTCGTAGGCGACGCTGTTCTCGATGAGCACGGGCGACAGGAACAGCCAGGCGTCGAAGCCGTCGTCGGCGTTGCGCCACAGCCGGGCGCCCCGGACGACGTTGCCCGTCCCGGAGCCCTCCTTGATGGCCAGACCGTCCGCGCTCTCGCCGTTCTTGCGCGGGTCGCGGTTGCCGTAGCTGTCGAGATCGACGACGTGGTTGCCCGACGAGGCGCCCTGCAGGTGCAGGCCGGTCTCGTAGTTGTCCCGGGTCACCAGGCGCTCGTAGCGGCCGTTGTTGGTGTCCACCCCGAAGATGCCGTACGGGCCGTTGACGATCTCCAGGTCGACGAATCGCCACCAGTCGCCCTCGACGTGCAAGGCGCCCCGGTCGGCGCGGGGGATCGAGGAACCCACGGCCCCGGGGGTGTACGGCATGTTCTCGCCGTCGATGATCACGCGCTCGCCCTGGTAGGCGGTGAGGGTGATCGGCTGGGACTCAGTGCCGTCCTTGAGGATCTTGATGGTGCTGGCCGGCGCGTAGGTGCCTGCGCGCACGGCGATGGTCCCGCCGGGCTGCACGAGGTCGTGGGCGCGCTGGATGGTCCGCAGCGGCTGGGCCAGGGTGCCCGGGGCGGCGTCGTCGCCGTTCGTGGCGACGACCAGGGTGCCGGCGGCCGGCGGCGGCGTGGTCGGGGGCGGCGTGGTCGGCGGGGGCGTGGTCGGGGGAGCGGTGGTCGGGGCGGCGGTGGTCGGCGGGGTGGTCGGGCCGGTGCCGCCGGAGCTGACCACCACGTCGTCGAAGCTCGCGCCGGCGTGAGCGGTGACCAGCGCGATCCGCCCGGCGCCGGTCAGGGTGCCGTTCGCGTCGCCGACCCGCACGCCGTCGACGAATCCGCGCACGGTGCTGCCGGCGGCCTCGATCCGCAGCGTGTGCCACGCGCCGGTGGCGCCGACGCCGGCCGCCGAGCCGAGCACGGTGATCGCGCTGCCGTTGACGGCCTGGAGTTCCGCGCGGCCGTCGGCCAGCAGCGACAGCCGGTACATCTTCGTGGAGCTGCTGGCCCGGGCGGCGATGGCGACGAGACCGCCGGGCCCGTACGAGGCCGGCTTGACCCGGGCCCGTACCTCGTAGTCGGTCCAGCTCGTCTGCCCGGCGAACATCCGGGCCAGCTCGCTACCGGTGTTCGACTGGCGGAGCACCGGCGAACCGTCGGTGGTCACCGACCAGGTTCCGCCCGACTTCGACCAGCCGCCGCTGTCGCCGTCGCCGAAGTCGTCGGAGAAGAGGGTGGCGGCGTGGGCCGTCGAGACCACGGTCGCGGCCAGGGCGAGCGCGGTCGCCGACACGCCGACCGCGGCGGCCGCGCCGCGGGTACGTCTGATGCGCCTGTCACGCACGGGGGTCCTCCTGGTGCGGGAGCGGTCCGGGCTGGCCGGCGGCGGCGGTGCGCCGTCCGGCGGGGAGCCGGACCATGCGGGAAAGGGCTTTCCCTCCGTGACGCTAGAGCCGCCCGGACATCGACGTCAACGTTTGTCGATTGCAGGAATGTTGCACCGCGTGGCCGCTCAGCCGCTCTCCACCTCGGCGGCGTACTCGCTGAGCGCGATCCGGTTCGGCAGGCCCGTCTTGCCGAGCAGGCTGGACACGTGCCGTTCCACTGTGCGCGGAGAGAGGTGCAGCCGGCCGGCGATCTCCCGGTTGCTCAGCCGCCCGACAAGCAGCCGAAGCACCTCGAACTCCCGCACCGTCACGCCCACCGACCGTAGGCCGGAGGGGATGTCGCCCGCACCGGAGCGGCGCTGCGTCATGCGTACGCCGGCCTGGCGCAGCAGGGCCCGGCAGGCGCTGGCCACGGCCGGCACGTCGCTGCGGTGGAAGTGCTCCTCGGCGGCGCGCAGCCACTGCACCGGCGTCCCCCACCCGTCGGCGAGGGCCGACTCGCACACCAGCCGCAACGCGAGGTGCCGGCCCATCGCGTACGGCGCCCCCGCCCGCATCGCCTCGGCCGCCGCCGCCTCCGCCTCCTCCTGCCGACCGGACCGGCCGAGCAGCACCGCCTTCGCGAAGAGGGCGAACTGCAGATCCCAGCGCAGCCTGCTCGCCGAGTCGCCCTGCACCGCCTCGTAGGCCGGCCACCCGGCCTCGCCGGAGGCGACCTGGAGCAGCACGTGCAGGCCGTGCCGGCCGGAGAGGTGGAATACCGTCGGGCTCTGCGCCTCGGCGTCGAACGCGCGGGCCAACTCGTCGAGGGCGCGGGGCCGGTCCTCCTCCAGCAGCGCGCAGAAGGCCCTGGCCAGCCCGTGTACGCGGGAGGCGTGCAGGGCCTGGTCGCCGCTCCACCGGCGGAACTCGGCCAGCGCGTGCTCCATCTCCCGACGCCGCCCCTGGTGCGCCGCGAGCACCGCGCTGACCAGCAGCACGTACTGGGTGGTCTCCAGCAGCTTCAGCCGGGTGGTCGCGGCCAGCACCTGCTGGACGAGGGCGTTCGCGGTGTCGAAGTCGCCCCGCAGCACGGCGTGCAGGGCGAGGCTCGCCTCCGCCTGGTGGCGCGCGGTCACCGCGCCGGCCTGCGAGGCCCGCTCCCGGGCCTGTTCGAGCCGGTCCAGGCGCGCGTTGCGCAGCGCGTCGTCGTTGCCGAGCCGGATCAGCGCGTGGATCTCCCAGATCGGCAGCCGGTGCTGCGCGGCGATGGCCAGGGCCCGTTCCAGGCACCGCGTCGCCTCCGCCGGGTCGCGGTGCCGGATCAACGCGCCGAGCAGCTGCCAGGCCTGGCAGGCCACCACCGGCAGGGGGACGGTCTCGGCGACGGTGGCGGCCCGGCGGGCCAGCGCCTCGGCGGTGGCGAGCTGGTCCTGCCCGGCGGTGTCCAGCACCAGGTGGGCGGCGACCACGTCGACCGGCGCGGTGTCCTCCGCGGCGGCGTCCGGGCCGAGCAGGGCGCGCGCCTGCTCCACCTGTGCCAGCCCCTCGGCCGAGCGGCCGGCGACCGTCGCGGCCCAGGCCAGCCGGGTGTGCAGCTGCGCCCGCCGGCGCGGGTCGACGCCACCGATCTGGTCGAGGGTGCTGACCGACGCGAGTGCCCGCTCGACCAGGCCCGCCTCCGCCAGGGCGTGCAGCAGGGCTTCGAGGGCGGCCGCGCGGGCCACGGGATTGTCGCCGAGCAGGCCGATCGCGCGGTCGAGCAGGGAGACCGCGGTGGTGGCGCCGCCCTGCGCGATCGCCCGCCGGCCCGCCTCGGTGAACAGCCGGCCGGCCGCCTCCGGGTTGTCGGCCTCCAGGTGCAGGGTGGCCGACACCTGGCACCATTCGCCAGGCAGACCGGGGAAGACCGCCTCCACCGCGTCGGTCATCCGCTGGGCGAGCCGGGCGCGGTCGGCGGGGCCGAGGAGGCTGAGCAACGCCTCCCGGGTGAGCCGGTGCCGGAAGGCGTACCAGTCGGTGAGCTGGTCGTCGACCGTGACCAGCCGCCCGGCGACGTCGCCGCACAGGTGGTCGAGCACGTCGTGGTCGCTCAGCCCGGTGGCCGCCTGCACCACGGCCAGCGGAAACCGCTGGCCCAGCAGCGCGCCCATCGAGAGCAGCTCCCGGGCCTGTGGACCGAGCTGCTCGACCCCCTGCGCCATGCCCCGCGCCAGGGTGCTCGGCAGGGCGGCGGGCAGCTTCTCGGACAGCCGCCAGCCCTGCGGGCCGCCGATCAGCAGCGCACCGTCGACCATGCCGGCGACGAGTTCCTCGATCAGGAAGGGGTTGCCGGCACTGCCCGTCGCGACGAGGGCGTGCGCGGCCGCCGGCACCCGCTCCGGGTCGGCGTCGAGGCAGGCGCCGACCATCTGCCGCAGCCCGTCGTCGTCGAGCCGGCCCAACTCGATGAGGGTGCACTGACCGCGTTGGGCGGCCGACCGGGCGATCGTCGACGCGGCGCAGGGCTCGGCCCTGATCGCCCCCAGCAGCAGGGTCGGTTGCAGGGCGAGGTTGTCGATCAGGTACTCCAGCACGGCCAACGTCTCCGTGTCCGCGTCCTGGAGGTCGTCCAGCAGCATCAGGCAACCCCGCCCCGCGCCGGCCACCCCGGTCAACCGGAGGACGGCCTCGGCCAGGATCACCAGGGACGCGTTCTCCTGGTCGGCCGGCGGCCGGCCCCAGTCGGGGACGAGCCGGCCGAGGATCGGGCCGTACGGTCCGAGCACGGTGGGGTCGACCGGCCCGGACCGGAGCAGCGACAGCAGCGCCTCGGTCAGCGGGCGCAGCGGCACCGCGGTACCGATCGTGCTGCCCCGGCCCCGCATCACCCGCATGCCCGCCGCGGTGGCCAGCTCCGCGACCCTCGACGCGAGGCGGGACTTGCCCACGCCGCTCTCGCCGACCACGAAGACCGCGCCGCCCCGCCCCGCCCGCGCCGATTCGAGGCTGTTCAGCACCGCGCGCAGTTCGGCGTCCCTGCCGATGAACTTCGAGGAGCGGTACACACTGCGCACGCTATCCGAGGAGGCAGGCCCGGCCCAACGCGGTGCTGGTCGACGCGGCCCCGGGCGGCTACCGCGCCGTCATCACATCGGCTTCTCGGGGCAGCAGGTCGTCAGGGGCGCGGCGTCCGCCGCCGCGCCGGCGTCACCGACGAGACCGCCGATCACCATGCCCACGGGCACGACCAGGCTGGCGAGGGCGGCCGCACGGATCCCGAACGTCACGACGGGCTGCAGCCACATCGCTCCGGCCGGGTCGTCGACGGGCGCCGCGGAGTCGGTCTCGTCGACGCGGTACGGGGGGAGCTGGTTCTCGGACAACTGTCATTCCTCCTGTTGGTGACTTCGTCGGTCGCTGCGGAGCTGGCGGCTCCTCTGGAGATCGTCGTCGCTCGCCCGGCGGTCCTCAACCCGTGGGGCCCGGTTCAGGGGTCGGTTCCAGCAGCAGCACCGACGGCACCGGCCCGGCCCCGGAGAGCCGGAGCAGCCCGTACCCGATGCCGGCGAGGCCGGTGAGCAGCCCGGGGGTGGACACGTTGCCCGGGGTCCCGCAGGACGCCCCGTACCGGTCGACGGCGTCCAGGATCCGACCGGCACGTCGCCGCGCCGCGCCACCGCCGTCGAGGACACCGGTCGCCTCGGCGACGCCCAGCTCGCCGTGGCAGAGGCTGAGGTCGTCGAGCAGCGGGCGGTCGGTGAGCAGGCCTACCGTCCCGTCGGGCGCGGGTCCGGGTCCGCCGCCCGGCGGCACGACCCGGTCGGCCACGCCCCGGGTGCCGGGCGCAGGGGCGTCGGGGGTGCCGGCGTCGGGGGCGAGGGCGTGGTGGGCGAGCGCGAGGCCGGCCGCGCCGCGACACCAGCCGTACCCCGCCGGCCCGTCGCCGCCGGGGGTGCCCGCCCGGCGCAGCGCGCGCCGGCCCGCCCGGGCGTAGCGGGCGCCACCGGTGCGGGCGTACCGGCCCAGCGCCCAGCCGATGCCGGCCAGCCCGTCGGCGAAGCCCGGCTCCGTCGGCAGGTCGTCCCGCTCGATCACGTCCACGAGCCGGTCGGCCCAGCCCCGGGCGAGCGCCGCCGCCGGCGCGTGGCCCAGCTCGGCGTGCACCGCGTCCATGGCGGCGAGGCAGCCCGCGCCGCCGTCGGCCCAGGACAGGGCCGCCGAGTCCGCGCTGGCGGCGGCGGCCAGGTCGACCGCCACGCGAGCCTGTCCGGCGAGCCCGGGGTCGGCCAGCAGGGTGGACAGTCGGGCGAGGCCGTACGCGATGCCGCCGAGGCCGTACAGCCCGCCGGGGCCGATCGCGGCGGTCAGGTCCGGGCGCGCGCCGAGCAACCGGAACAGCCCCGGCACCCCGGCGACGGCCCGGTGGGCCAGCTCGGCGTAGCGGGCGGTGCCGGTCACCGCGGCGAGCTGGCCGAGGAAGAGCGCGACCCCGAGGTGCCCGTTGGCCAGCCCGGCCCCCATCGGCAGGACGAGCCACTGCCGGTCGTCCACCAGCTCCAGGCCGAGCCAGTTCACCCGGTCCGCGCCGGTCACGCTCCGGGCCTGGATCTCGTCGGCGAGCGCGCACGCCGTGGCGAGCAGGCGCTCCGGCGACGCGGCGGCGTCCGCGACCGGCCGGGACGTCGGTGCGCCGACGTGCCGGCCGTCGACCGGGCGACGGGTCGCCAGCGTCGCCGCGACGATCCACTCCTGGTGCCGCCGGTCGGCCTCGTCCAGCGCGGCGATCTTGCGCAGCGCGGCGTCGAGCCCGCAGCGGGCCAGCGGCACGGGCAGCGGTTCGCCGCCCCCGGCGACCCGGACGGTGCGGCTGCCCGGAGTGCCCTCGAACAGCGGGACGTCGCCCGCCCACAGCGCGGCCACCTCGTGTCGCGGGAACTGGGCGAGGAAGGGGTGCCCGTCCACGCTGGACCAGAGGACGCCGAACGCGCGGTCGCGCTCCAGCGCGTCGCCGAGCACGTCCGGGTGGGTGGTCTCGGTGAGCAGGGTGTGGTACGCCGAGGTGGGCCGGGCGACCAGCCGTACCGGGACGTCGGCGCAGGACGCGACCAGTTCGGTGAACTCCCGCCGGTGCGCCCGGATCGTCTCGTACGCCCGCCGGAACCCCGCCCGCAGCGCCGGCTCGTGGGCGACGGGATCGACCGGGGAGTCGCCGACGCGGGGGCGGTTGCGGCCGCCGGCGAAGTCGACGGCCCGGCGGGTCAGCCGCATCCGGTCGGTGCCCGGGTCGGCCCAGTCGAGCGCGCTGACGGGTGCGGTCCCGCCCCGGTCGCCGCCGACGCCGGACAGGTCCATCGCCCCCTGGTCGCCGACGACGATCACCGGCATCAGGCCGGTCCGGTGCACCGAGGCGGTCAGCAGGTCCGCCGCCGGGTCGCCGCTGCCCACCGGCTCGCCCAGCGCGGGATGGAACAGCGTCTCGGTGTCCACCACGACCGGTGTGTCGCCGGCGGCGATCAGGTTCTCGTAGTGCATGTCCGTGGCGTGCAGGGCGTGCAGCAGCGCGACCAGGGCGCCCTGCCGGCGGTAGAACCCGTCCGCCTGCCCCGGGTGGCCCAGCGCCGTCGCGTCCACGTACTCCGACCAGCCGTAGCCGGGCCGGGTCAGGGCGGCGACCCCGCGCAGCCCCAGCCCCGGCGCCCGCCGCTCCAGCCAGTCGACGAACCCGGTGAAGCGGACCTGGGAGGCCAGGTCGCGCGGCTTGTAGACGACGCGTCGGCCGTTCGCGAAGCGCAGCACGGTGGTCGTACGGCCACCGGTGTGGGCGTCGCCCAGGTTGCTGCGGACCGCGACGAGCGGGCCGGGGTCGTCACCGCCGAGCAGGGTCCCCACCAGGTCGTCGCGGTCGGCGACGAACCGGGTCAGGAGTTCGAGCCCGGACCGGGCGGCCGCCGTGCCGGCCTGCGCCAGCAGGCGGGCCAGCACGGGGTAGCGGTCGACCAGCTCGACCAGCCCGGCGGGGTCGCAGAGCTGCGCCACGAAGTCGGCGAAGCGGGCCCGGCCGTCGGCGCCGGCGAGCCGGCCGGCCGCCCGGCGTCGGTGCAGCTCCGAGACCAGCGTGCGGGCCGCGACGGCGAGCAGGCGCCGACCCAGCGCGGCGGCGAACTGGTCGGTGAGGGCGGCCAGGTCGACCGTCTGCTCCGTCGCGACCGGACGGGCTCCGGCGAGGAACCGGTCGGCGGCGACGTCGACGAACGGCCGCAGGGGCGCGGCGAGGGCGGCCCGCCAGTCCGCCGGGTCGGCCGGCGGCCGGGGCGTGGCCGCGGCGGCCAGGGCCGCCTCGACGCTATGCGCCCATCCCGGGCGGGTCGTCCTGGCGGCGAGCGCGGACCGGTCCTCGGCCAGCAGCGCGCGCAGCGCCGCCTCGTCCAGGCCGACCTCGGCGAGGCGCGCCCCGAGGCCCGGCCCGTGCCCGTCCCGCCACCGGGCCAGCCGCCGGTCGACGTCGCCCGCGCCTCCGGCGTCGCCCGCGCCTCCGGCGTCGCCCGTGCCGTCGGGGCCGTCGGTGGCCGTGCCGACCGCGCCGCGCGCGGCGTCGGCGTTGCCCGGGTCGCCCGCATCCGGGCCGTCCGCGTCGCGCCGGGCGTCGGCGGGGCGTCGGCCCGGTGGGCCCCCGGCCGGGCCGGGCACGCGTTCGTGCAGCGCGAGCCCCGAGGCCCACCAGTGCGGGGCCAGCCGTACGCCGGAGCAGGCGTGATCGGTGGCGCCGGCCAGGGGAGTCGAGGTCACCGTTGCACGGTGCCAGAGGGGAGCGCGGAGGTCATGCGTGGAAACTACTCACATTCGTGCCCCGTTGCTGGCCGCGCCGGTGCGCGCGAGCCCGCCGGGGCCCGCGGACGGCGGGACCGACCGGGTCGGCGGCGGCTTCCCGCTCCACGTGCGACCCGCCCCATCCTAGTCACGATCAGTGATCAACTGAACTGTCAGCGTGACGTCGACGGGAAATTGAGTGCCGCCCACGCATGTGGACCGTGCCGGTGCCGATGAGTCTTCGGGCGACTGTTCTACCCGGGGCGGCGCGATGAACGGAGCCAGGGATGGAGTTTCGGGTACTGGGGCCGGTGGGGGCCTGGAGGGGTGACTCGGAGGTGGCGCTGGACGGTGCGAAGCAGCGCACCGTGCTCGCGGCGTTGCTGCTCGCCGAGGGGCGTACCGTGCCGGACACCCGGCTGTGCGAGCTGCTCTGGGGGGAGCGCCCGCCGGCCACCTTCGCCGCCCAGCTCTACAACTACGTCTCGCGGCTGCGCAAGTACCTCGGCGCCGAGGTGGACATCGTCCGGCAGTGGTCGGGGTACCAGATCAGGATCGGCGCCGCCCGGCTCGACCTCGACGAGTTCGAGCGCCTGGCCGAGGCCGGGCGGGAGGCACTGCGCGACGGGCGGCACGCCGAGGCCGCCGAGCGGCTGCACGCCGCCATGTCGCTGTGGCGCGGCCCCGCGCTGTCCAACGTGACCGAGCACCTCGCGGCGGCCGAGGCGCACCGCATGGCGGAGGTGCGGATGGCGGTCCTGGAGAGCCGGATCGAGGCCGACCTGCGGCTGGGGCGCCACGTCCGGCTGGTCCCCGAGATCACCCAGCTCGTCGCCAAGCACCCGCTGCACGAGGGGCTGCGGGGCCAGCTGATGACCGCCCTGCTGCACAGCGACCGGCAGGCCGACGCGCTGGCCGCCTACCACGAGGGCCGCCGGGTGCTCGCCGACGAACTGGGCGTCGACCCGGGGCCGCTGCTCACGGAGGCGTACCGGTCGATCCTCGCCGGCCCCCCGGCCCCGGCGGTCGTCGCGGAGCCGAGCTGGCACGGGGTGCGGCCCGCGATGCTCCCGCCCGGCGTCGGTGACTTCGCCGGGCGGGAGGAGGAGCTGAACGGGCTGCTCCGGGTGCTGACCGCCGAGCCGAGGGCCTGCCCGCCGGTCGCCGTGGTCACCGGGATGGCCGGCGTCGGCAAGAGCACGCTCGCCCTGCACGCTGCCCACCTCACCCGGACCGCCTTCCCCGACGGTCAGCTCTACGCCGACCTCGGTCGCGCGCGGGGCAACGCCGTCGAGCCGTACGACGTGCTCGGCTGGTTCCTGCGCAGCCTCGGCCACGCCGAGTCGGCGATCCCGAAGGGGCTCGACGAGCGGGTCCGGCTCTACCGCAGCCAGCTCGCCGGCCGGCGGCTGCTGGTCATGCTCGACGGCACCGCGGACTACGCGCAGGTGAGCCCGCTGCTGCCCGGCGACCCCGGCTGTCAGGTCATCGTCACCAGCCGGCTCCGCATGCCCGAGCTGGCCGGCGCCACGTCGATCGAGGTCGGCACCCTCGACCGGCGGCAGGCGCTCGCGCTGCTCGGCCGGATCATCGGGGCGCAGCGGGTCGCCGAGGAGGCCGAGGCGGCCGGCCGGATCGTCGAGCTGTGCGGCCGGCTCTCGCTCGGCGTCCGGGTCGCCGGATCCCGGCTGCTGGCGCGCCCGCACTGGTCGCTCGGGTACCTGGCGGACCGGCTCGCCGACGAGCGGTACCGGCTGGACGAGCTCCGGCTGGGCTCGATGGACGTCCGGGAACGGCTGGACAGCAGCTACCACCAGCTGGCCGACCTGGGCCAGCTCGCCCTGCGCCGACTGGCGCTGCTGCGCACGCCGGCCTTCCCCAGCTGGTGCACCGCGGAGGTGCTGGGCGTGTCCCGGCACGCCGGCGAGGAGGTGGGGGAGAACCTGGTCGACGCCCGGCTGCTGGAGATCGTCGAGTCCGACGGCGGCCGGCGGCAGCGGTTCCGCTTCCACGACCTCGTCCGCGTCTTCGCCCGGGAGAAGGCCGACCAGGCCGACCGGGTGCTGGTGGCCGGCGCCGGGGCGCTGAGCGCGGTGGGCAACTGACCCGAGGCCGGCCCACGGCGGGCCGGGACAGTAGAGAAGATATAGCCGCCGACCCCATGGTGGCCTGGTGAAAGCCCTGACATCGGCCGACTGCGCGACGGCCGTTCCCATCGACGTGGAGCACGTCGCACCCGACACGATCGTGGCCAGGATCCGCCCCGACCTCGGCGATCCGGTCTTCGCCGGCCACTACCCGGGATTTCCGTTGCTGCCCGGGGTCCACATCTTCGAGTTCGTGCACCGGGCGGTCCGCGCCGCGGCCCCCGGGCTGACGCTCACCGAGATCGTCAGCTGCCGGTTCCTGCTGCCCTTCCGGGGCGACGACGAACTCGTCGTGACCATCCGCCGCAGCGGCGACCTGTGGCGGGGCGAGGTCGCCGCCGCCGCGGTGCCGGTCGCCGAGGTGCTGCTGCGCTACGCGAGCGAGGAGTGAGCCCCATGATGGGGATCGAGGAGATCAGGCGGATCATCCCGCACCGGCCGCCGATGCTGCTGGTCGACCGGGTCACCGAGCTGGTGCCCCGGCGGCGGCTGGTGGGCTCGCTGACCGTCACCGGTGACCGGGCGCTGCCGATGTCGCTGCTGCTGGAATCCTGGGGGCAGGCGGCGCTGGTGCTGATCCGGCACGACCGGCCGATGCCGGACGTGCTGACCGACGGCGTGCCGGTGGCCGGCGTCTTCGAGCACATCCGGTTCGGGCGGCCGGTGCTGCCCGGGGAGACGGTGGAGCACCATGTGACCATGAACCGGCTGGTCGCCGACACCGCCTTCGTCACCGGCGAGAGCGTCGTCGGGTCCACCGTGGTGCTGCGGGTGGGCCGCCTGGTCGGTGCGATGCGATCGGTGGAGTCCCTGCGGGCGTCTCTCGACGCGGCGACCCGGGAGTCCCGCGCGGCGGCCCCCGCGCAGCCGGCCGAGCCGGCCCCGGCGGCGTCCGGGGCGGCGCGGTGAGCGCCGGTGGGCGGCCCGTCGCCCTGGTCACGGGCGGCTCCCGGGGCATCGGCCGGGCGGTGGTGCTGCGGCTGGTTGGGGACGGCTACGACGTGGCCATGTGCTACCAGTCCAGCAAGGACGCCGCCGACGAGGTGGTCGCGCAGGCGGCCGCGGAGGGCGGGCGCGTGCTCGCGCTGGCGGTCGACGTCGCCGACGCCGCCGCGGTGCGGGACTTCGTGTCGACCGCCGAGCGGGAGCTGGGTGACCCCGAGGCGGTGGTCACCGTCGCGGGGATCATCCGGGACCGGCCGCTGGCCCTGATGGCCGACGCCGACTGGCGCTCCGTGATGGAGGTGAACCTCGACGGCACCTACCACGTCTGCCGCGCGGTGATCCGCCGGATGATGCGCAGGCGTCGCGGGTCGATCGTCACGGTCTCCTCGGTGTCCGGGGTGGCCGGCAACGCGATGCAGACGAACTACTCCGCCTCGAAGGCCGGGATCATCGGCTTCACCAAGGCGCTGGCCAAGGAGGTCGGCCGGTACGACATCCGGGCGAACGTGGTGGCGCCCGGCTACGTCGACACGGACATGATCGCCGCCCTCTCCGACGAGCTGGGCGCGATCGCCCGGGACCGGGTGGCCCTGGGCCGGCTCGGGCGCAGCGAGGAGATCGCCGACGTGGTGGCGTTCCTGCTCTCCTCCCGGGCGTCGTACCTGACCGGTCAGGTGGTCACCGTGGACGGCGGCCTGTCGATGTGACCGGCCGCCGGCCACGGCCGGCGGCCACCCGCGGGTACCACGGCCCGAGCAGCCGGGTCAGGATCTCGGTGCGGTAGGCGTCCGCCCCGACCAGGATCCGGGCCCGGTTGCGGGCCACCCCGCGCAGGATGGCGCGGGCGGCGTACTCCGCCGAGATGTCGACCGAGCGCTCGAAGTGCTCCCGCACCGCCTGGTAGTCGCGCAGCCCGTCGTTGCGGGCGTTGCGCATGATGTTCGTCCTGATCCGGCCGGGATGCACGCAGCTCACCCTGACCGGCACCCCGTCGGCCCGCAGCTCCTGCGCCACCGCCTCCGTGAAGCCCCGGACGGCGAACTTGGCGGCGTTGTACCCGCTCTGCATCGGCGCGCCGGCCAGCCCCAGCACACTGGAGACGTTGACCAGGTGCCCGCGCGACGCCGTCAGCAGCGGCAGGAACGCCCGCGTGCCGTGCACGACCCCCCAGAAGTCGACGTTCATCACCCATTCGAGGTCTTCCCAGGCCCCGTCGGCGACCGAGGCGAGCAGGGTCACCCCGGCGTTGTTGACGACCAGGTCGGCGCGGCCGAAGTCGGCGTCGACCCGCTCGGCGTGCGCCAGCACCGCGGCCCGGTCCGTCACGTCCAACCGGTACCCGCGCACCTGGCCGTCGAGGCCCGCGCAGCACCGTACGGTCTCGCGCAGCCCCTCGTCGTCCACGTCGGAGACGGCGAGCCGGGCCCCCCGGGCGGCCAGCTCGACGGCGAGCGCGCGGCCGATGCCCGAGCCGGCGCCGGTGACCACCGCCACCCTGTCAGTGAAGTCTCTCATCCTGGACCTTCTCGCTCGGCCTTCGGGCCTCGGCGGTCCGCGCCCGACGCAGACTTCCCCCGCCGGCTATGGCATTCCTATGCCGCGTCGATATGTAGAGAAGCTATGAGGCGGCTGCCCGAGCCTTTCTCCCGGCAGTCCTCGACGCGGCTGCCGTCCGGGTTGACGAAGGGAGAACGATGTCGAGCATCTTCGGTTCGGCGATCACCGGGCTCGGCGCCTATCGGCCCACCCGCGTGGTCACCAACCCGGACATCGCACTGCGTACGGACGTGACCACGGAGTGGATCGAGGAGCGCACGGGCATCAAGACCCGGCACGCCGCCGGTCCCGGGGAGACCGTGCCGGTGATGTCGGCGGAGGCCGGCGCGAAGGCGCTGGCGATGGCGAACGTCGACCCCTCCGAGGTCGACCTGCTCATCCTGGCCACCGCCACCAAGCGGGACCGGATCCCGGGCGGCGCGCCGGAGGTCGCCCACCGGATCGGCATCCCGGCGACCGGCGCGTTCGACCTGAACGCCGCCTGCGCGGGCTTCGCCTACTCGGTGTCGGTCGCGTCCAACGCGGTGCGCCTCGGCGAGGCGCGCAACGTGCTGGTCGTCGGCGCCGAACACCTCACCGAGTTCATCGACCCCGAGGACCCGGCGACCTACGTCATCTTTGGCGACGGCGCGGGCGCCGCGGTGATCTCCCGCTCCGAGAACCAGGACATCGGCCCCGTGGTGTGGGGCAGCGACGGCCGGCGGGCCCCGATCCTCGGCACGAAGTGGGCCAAGGACGGCAAGGAGTACGCCTCGATGAACGGGCCGCTGGTCTACCGGTGGTCCACCAAGAACATCCCCCCGGTCGCGCGGGAGGCCTGCGCCCGCGCCGGGATCGACCTGTCGGAGATCGACTGGTTCGTGCCGCACCAGGCGAACCTGCGGATCATCGAGCAGCTCGCCGAGATCCTGGAGATCCCGGAGGAGAAGGTCGCCCGGGACGTGATCGACACGGGGAACACCTCGGCGGCCTCGGTGCCGCTCGCGCTGAGCCGGCTGCACGAGAGCGGCCGGACCAAGCCCGGCGACAAGGCGCTGCTGCTCGGCTTCGGCGCCGGCCTCGCGTACGCCGGCCAGATCGTCCGGATGCCCTGAACACCCTCCCGAAAGGACACTGACATGACCGTTGACCAGGTGGCCGCCGACGTCGAGCAGCTGACCCGCAAGCTGATGACCGAGGAGCCGGACCGGCCGATCTCCGCCGACGACACCTTCGTGGACCTGGGCCTCGACTCGCTCAAGCTGGTCGACCTGCTCGGCGCCGCCGAGGTGCACTTCGACATCGAGGTGCCGGACGAGGAGGTCGGCAACTTCGTCCGCGTCCGGGACCTGACCGACTTCGTGCTCGGCGCCAAGTGAACGCCGGCGACGGGGACGCCCGGGAGCTGTCCGTCGGTCAGGCCGCGCAGTGGGCGCTGTACCGACTCGCGCCCGAGAGCTCGACCAGCAACGTGGTGACGGCCGTGCTCGCCGAGCCGGTCCTCGACACCGACGTGCTGCGGGCCGCCCTCGTCGCCGTGCAGGACCGGCACGACCTGCTCCGGTCCCGGTTCGCCGAGACCGGAGCGGGGCCGGTGCGGCTGGTCGATCCCATCGGCTCCGACGCGATCGAGGTCCGCGACGTCGGCGACGTGGACGACGCGGCGCTGCGTACGCTCATCCACGCTGCCGGCGAGCAGCCGCTCCGGCTCGAACAGGACGGCCCCCTGCGGGTGGTGCTGCTGCGCCGGCGCACGGATTGCGCGCTGGTGCTGGTCATCCACCACATCGCCACCGACGGGCTCTCGCAGTACCTGATCTGGCGGGACCTCGGCGACGCGTACCGGGTGCTGCGGGGCGGGGGCGCGGTCGACTGGCCGACGCGACCCCGCTACGACGAGTTCGTCGCGCGGGAGCAGGCCATGCTGGCCGGTCCCCGCAGCGCCGAGCTGGCCGAGCACTGGGCCCGCACCTGCGCCGGGGCCACCGCCGCCACCCTGCCCACCGACCGGCCCCGTTCCGCCACCCGGTCCTACCGGGGCGCGTCCGTGGCCCGGATGCTGCCGGACGACGTCGCCCGGCAGGTACGCGCGACGGCCGCCGCCCTGGCGGTCACCCCGTTCAGCGTCCTGCTCGGCGTCTTCGAGGCGCTGCTGCACCGGTGCACCGGGCAGCGTGAGTTCACCATCGGCTGCCCGGTCTCGGTGCGGCGGGGACGGGCGCTGCGGGAGGTGGTCGGGATGCTGGTGAACCCGGTGGTGCTGCGCTCGTCGTTCGCCCCGGACACCACCTTCGCGGCGGCGATCTCCGCCGCGGGACGCCAGCTCTCGGACGGGGTGGCGCGCGCCGCCTACCCGTTCCCGCTGGTCCAGGCGGCCCGCCGGGACCGGGACCCGCTGGTGCGGGTCACCATCACGCTGCTCACCCGGCAGCACGGCGACACCCTGTCCGACACCAGCAACGGGTTCGTCGGGCACCGGGTCCGCCAGGTGGTGGTGCCGTACGACGAGGGCCAGTTCGACCTCGCCGTGACGGTGCACCAGCTGCCCGACCTGGCCCTGCGCACCGAGTTCAACTACGACACGGACCTGCTCGACCGCGCCACCGTCGAGCGGCTCTTCGACCAGTACCTGGCCCTGCTCGGCGCCGCCTGCGCCGACCCGGCCGCCACGGTGGCCGACGCCCGCCTGGCGGGCGACGTCGACGAGCGGATGCTGCTCGAACTCGGCATGAGCTGAGCACCTCGGTCACCCGGCGCCCGTCGTCGACGGGGCGCCGCTCGACGCCCGCACGGCGGATGCGGGTGACCTTCCGTCAGCCCGGAGAGGGGGTTGAAATGGATCAGGGAATTCTCTCCACGGTCGGCAACACGCCCCTGGTGCGCCTGGACCGGTTGTTTCCCGAATTTCCCGCCCGGGCGTACGCGAAACTCGAACAGTTCAATCCGGGTGGGAGCATCAAGGACCGGGCCGCGCTGAACATGCTGCGCGGAAAGATCGAATCCGGCGAACTGGTGCCCGGCCGGTCCGTGGTGGTGGAGTCCAGCTCCGGCAACCTCGCCATCGGCCTGGCCCAGATCTGCGCGTACTTCGGGATCCGGTTCATCTGCGTGGTGGACCCGAAGACCACCCGGCAGAACCTGGCGGTGCTGGCCGCGTACCAGGCCGAGATCGACATGATCGAGCATCCCGACCCGGTGACCGGCGAGTACCTCGCGGTCCGGCGCCGCCGGGTACGCGAGCTGGTGGAGACCGTGCCCGGCGCCTACCGCCCGGACCAGTACACCAACCCGCTCAACGCCCGGGCCCAGCGGCAGACCATGGCCGAGATCATGACCGAGCTGGACGGCCGGGTCGACTACCTGTTCTGCTCCACCGGCACCTGCGGCACCCTGGTCGGCTGCGCCGACTACCTGCGCGAGAACGGCCACCCCACCCGGATCGTCGCGGTCGACGCCGTCGGCAGCGCGATCTTCGGCCACCCGACCGCGCCCCGGCTGATCCCCGGACACGGCGCCTCGGTGGTGCCCCCGCTGGCCGCCAACGCCAGGCCGGACGAGGTGCTGCACGTCTCCGACCTCGACTGCGTGGTCGGCTGCCGGTTGCTGGCGGTGCGGGAGGCCATCCTCGCCGGCGGTTCCTCCGGGGCGACGGTGGCCGCGCTGCGGCGCCGCATGGCGGACCTGCCCGCCGGGAGCACCAGCGTCCTGATCTTCCCGGACAACGGCGACCGCTACCTCGACACCATCTACTCCGATCGCTGGGTGACCGAACAGTTCGGCGAGGTCAGCCACCTGTGGAAGGGCGACAAATGCTGATCATCGGCTATGCCGTGGTCCGGGACGTGCTAGACGGCGACGAGGCCCGGGTCATCGACCTCGTCCGGCAGGCGTACCTGCTGCACGAGCAGGGCCGCACGAGCGTGCCGCACTCGGTCTTCCTGCGCTTCCCCGACAACGCCCGCAACCGCATCATCGGGCTGCCCGCGTACCTGGGCGCCGACCCGCCGGCCGCCGGCATGAAGTGGATCTCCTCGTTCCCCGCGAACATCGACCGGGGCCTGGACCGCGCCAGCGCCGCCATCGTGCTCAACTCGCTGGAGACCGGCCGGCCCGAGGCGGTCATCGAGGGATCGGTCGTCTCCGCCCGGCGTACCGCGGCCGGCGCGGCCCTCGCCGCGCAGCTGCTGACCGCCGGACGCCGCCCGGACGGCCTGGCGCTGATCGGCTGCGGGCTGATCAACGAGCAGGTGCTGCGCTTCCTGACGGTCGCCCTGGCGCCGCCGGCCTCGCTGGTGCTGCACGACACCGACCCGCGCCGGGCCGAGGCGTTCGCCGCGCGGGCGGCGGCCCTGCTGCCGGCCACGACGATCAGCGTGGTGGCGAGCGCCGAGCAGGCCCTGGCCGCCCACCGGCTGGTCTCGATCGCCACCACCGCCAGCGAACCGCACCTGGAGCTGACCGCCTGCCAGCCGGAGAGCGTGGTGCTGCACCTGTCGCTGCGGGACCTGCACCCCCGGGCGGTGCTGGCGGCCCGCAACGTCGTCGACGACCCCGACCACGTGTGCCGGGAGCGCACCTCGCTGCACCTGGCCGAGCAGCTCACCGGGGGCCGGGACTTCATCCACACCACGATCGGCCGGTTGGCCGGCGGTGCGGCGCTGCCCCCGGCCGACGCCCCCGGACCGGTGGTGGTCTCGCCGTTCGGGCTGGGCGTGCTGGACATCGCGCTGGCCGAACACGTCCGCCGCACGGCGGCCCGGCGTGGCCTCGGCGTGCGGATCGACGACTTCACACCCGTACCGGCCGCCGCCGTGGCGACCGTGGAACCCACGAGGGAGAGAACATGAGCGACGACGACCGCAGCTACCTGGTGGTGCTCAACGACGAGGAGCAGTACTCGATCTGGTGGAGCGACCGGGCGCTGCCGGCCGGCTGGCGGGCCGAGGGCACCGAGGGCACCCGCGACGAGTGCCTCAGCCGGATCAACGAGCTCTGGACCGACATGCGGCCGAAGAGCCTGCGCCTGCGCATGGACGGCGCGTCCGTCTGACAGGCCCACGGCAGGCGTGACCCCCGGCCGTCCGCGATCGACCCCCCACCCCGGAGGAGCACCCCGATGAGCACCCCTCTGTCCACCCTGCCGGCCGCCGGAGCGGGCACGGTCGATCCCGTCGTCCTGCCGGACCTGATCGCCCGCCAGGCCGCGGCGACGCCCGACGCGACCGCGGTGCTCGCCGGCGACGTACGGGTCGGCTACGCCGAACTCGACAGGCGCGCCAACCAGCTCGCCCAGCACCTGGTCGGGCTGGGCGTCGGTCCGGAGTCGACGGTCGGCGTGTACCTGCGCCGGGGGATCGACCTCGTGGTCGCCCTGCTCGGGGTGTGGCGGGCCGGCGGCGCGTACCTGCCGCTGGACCCGGCGCACCCGGCCGACCGGCGCCGGTGGATCGTCGCCGACACCGGGGTGGACGTCGTGCTCACCCAGGCCGACCTGCGCGACGACGCGCTGGCCGGGCCGTCCCACGTGGTCTGCCTGGACGCGGACCGGTCCCGGATCGCGGCCGGACCGGACACCGCGCCGCCGGTCCGCATCGACCCCGACAACGCGGCGTACGTCATCTACACCTCCGGCTCGACCGGCCGCCCCAAGGGCGTGGTCGTCACCCACGGGGCCATCGGCAACCGGGTGGCCTGGACGGTCCGGCAGCACGGCCTGTCCCCGGCGGACCGGGTGCTGCAGAAGACCGCGGTGAGCTTCGACGCCGCCGGCTGGGAGTTCTTTGCCCCGCTGATCTGCGGGGCGACGGTGGCGCTCGCGCCGGACGGCGCCGAACGCGATCCGGCCGCCCTGGTGGCGGCGGTCGTCCGGTACCGGGCGACCGTGCTCCAGGGCGTGCCGTCGGTGCTGCAACTGGTGACCGAGGAGCCGGACTGGCCGAGGTGCACCTCGCTGCGGCTGGTCTTCTCCGCCGGCGAGCCGCTGCACGCCGAGCTGTGCCAGCGGCTGGCGGTGGCGCCCGCGACACGGGTCTGGAACACCTACGGCCCGACCGAGTGCGCCATCGACGTGACCGCCCAGCCGGTCGACCTCGCCCAGCGCACCGGGCCGGTGCCGATCGGCCGGCCGCTGGACAACCTCCGCCTCCAGGCGCTGGACGCGAACCGGCGGCCGGTGCCGATCGGCGTGGTCGGCGACCTGTACGTGGGCGGGGCCGGGCTCGGCCGCGGCTACCTCAACCGGCCCGACCTGACCGCGGAGCGGTTCGTGCCGGACGAGTACGGGCCGCCCGGCGCGCGGCTCTACCGCACCGGCGACCAGGTCCGGTGGCGCTCGGACCGGAGCCTGGAGTTCGTCGGCCGCGCCGACGACCAGCTCAAGATCAATGGGGTACGCATCGAGCCGGGCGAGGTGGAGGCCGCGCTGGCCGCCCACCCGGACGTGCGGCGGGCGGTCGTCGTCGGCTTCGCCGAGCCCGGCGGCAGCCCCCGGCTGGCCGCGTACGTCGCCGGCCGGCGCCCCCTGACCGCCGCGCAGCTGCGGTCCTTCCTGACCGACCGGCTGCCCGACGCCCTGGTGCCGGCCGTGTTCGTCCCGGTGGCGGAGTTCCCGCTCACCACCGGCGGGAAGGTCGACCGGGCCGCGCTGCCGCCCGTCGAGACCGTCGACGCGACGGCCTACCTGGCCCCGCGCACCGACGCCGAGCGGCTGGTCGCCCGGCTCTGGCAGGAGCTGCTCGACGTCGACCGGGTGGGGGTGCACGACGACCTCTTCCAGCTCGGCGGGTCGTCGCTGGTGACCGTCCGCCTCGCCAGCCGCCTCGCCGCCGAGTCCGGCGTGCGGATCGAGCTGAGGGAGCTGCTCGCCGCGACCACCGTCGAGGCGCAGGCCGCCCTGCTGACCGGCGGCGCCTCCGCGACGTCGGCGGTGGTCCCGGTGCCCCGGACCGGCCCCCTGCCACTCTCTCCGGCCCAGCGGCGGTTGTGGCTGCTGGACCAGCTGCACCCGGGCAGCCCCGAGTGGGTGGTGCCGCTCTACCTGCGCCTGCCCGGCTCGCTGGCGCCCGAGACCGTACGGGCGGCGCTGACCGCGCTGGAGGCCCGGCACGAGGCGCTGCGCACCCGCTACCTGACCCGCGACGGCGAGCCGCACCAGCGCGTCGATCCGCCCGGCCCCGTCGACCTCACGGTTTGCGACGCGGCCGAGACCCCGCTCGTCGACCTCGTCGACGCGCAGCTCGGCCGGGGCTTCGACCTGCGCACCGGGCCGCTGTGGCGGGCCACCCTGGTCACCTCGGCCGGGGCGGACCACCTGCTGCTGGTGGCCCTGCACCACATCGCCTCCGACGCGACCACCGCCGGGGTCCTGGAGCGGGACCTGCGGGAACTCTGCGCGGCGGGCGCCGCCGGCCGGGAGCCCGACCTGCCG
This sequence comes from Micromonospora sp. M71_S20, assembly GCF_003664255.1. NCBI lineage: Bacteria > Bacillati > Actinomycetota > Actinomycetes > Micromonosporales > Micromonosporaceae > Micromonospora > Micromonospora sp. M71_S20. Next base: position 726,758 of record NZ_RCCV01000004.1, read on the forward strand.
GAGCTGACGGTGCACTACGCCGACTACGCGGCCTGGCAGCACCGGTACCTCACCGACGACCGGGTCGAGCGGGAGCTCGGCTTCTGGCGCGAACACCTGGCGGGGGTGCCCGAGCTGGCCCTCCCGCTGGACCGGCCCCGGCCGGCCGAGCGCGACCCGCGCGGGGCGCACGTCGAGTTCGAGGTGCCGGCGGAGCTCGCGGAGAAGCTGACCGCGCTGGGCCGGCGCTGCTCGGCGACCCCGTTCATGACCATGCTGGCGGGCTTCGCCACGCTGCTGGCCCGCTACAGCGGGCAGTGGGACGTCGCCGTCGGCGCGCCCACCTCCGGTCGCCGGCCCCCCGAGGCGGAGCAGATCGCCGGGGTCTTCCTCAACCCCGTGGTGGTGCGCTGCACCCTGGACCCGGCCGCGCCGTTCGAGGCGGCCGTGCAGGCCGTGCGGTCCCGGACCCTGGCCGCCCTCGCTCACCAGGACCTGCCCTTCGAGCGGGTGGTCGACGAACTCGTCGACGTCCGCGACCTCTCCCGCACCCCGCTCTACCAGGTGATGCTCAACGCCCAGGAGGGCGGCATCACCGGCCAGTCGACCGACGACGAGGCCCTGCTGGACGCGCTGCGCCGGGCGGCCCGGATCGCCAAGACCGACCTCACCATGCACGTCTGGCCCCGCCCCGACGGCACCCTGGCCGGCAGCCTGGAGTACGCCACCGCCCTGTTCGACGAGCCGACCGTCCGGCGGATGGCCGACCACTTCGTCCGGCTGCTCGCCGCGGCGGTGGCCGAGCCACGGACCCCGCTCGACGACCTCGACCTGCTCTCGCCGGGCGAGCGGCACCTGCTCCTGCACGAGGCGCACGGGCCCACCGTGCCCCGCTCCACCGCGACGGTCTGCGACCTCTTCGAGGCCCAGCGCCGTCGGACGCCGGACGCGGTGGCCCTGCGCCACGGCGACCTCACCACCACCTACGCGGCGCTGGACGACCGGGCCAACCAGTTCGCCCACCACCTGCGGCGCTCGGGTGTCACCCGGGGCGCGGTGGTGGCCGTGCTGCTGGACCGGGGTGTCGACCTGGTCGCGGCGATCCTCGGCACCTGGAAGGCGGGGGCGGCCGTGCTGCCGCTCGACCCGTCGTACCCCGCCGAGCGGATCGGGCACATGCTCGCCACCGCCGGCGTGGAGCTGGGCGTCACCCAGGCGGCGTACGCGCCCAGGTTCACCGTGCCGACCCTGCACGTGGACACCCACCGGCTGATGGTCTGCGCCGGCCCCACCCACCGGCCGGACCGGGACACCGACCCGGCCGAGACGGCCTACGTGCTGTTCACCTCCGGCTCGACCGGCCGCCCCAAGGGCGTGCTCCTGCCGCACCGGGCGGTGTCCAACTTCCTCGCCTGCGCCGTCGAGACCGAGGCCCTGGGCGACCGGGGGGCACGCGCGGGGCGGGGCGACGGCGCGCCGCTGTTCACCACCATCGCCTTCGACCTGTCCATCCCCAACCTGTTCAGCCCGCTGGTCTCGGGGCAGTCGGTGACGCTGCTGCCCGCCGCCCTCGACATCGCCGAGCTGGGCGCCCTGCTCGTCAAGGCCGGCCCGTTCGACCGGTTCATCATGACTCCGCCGCACCTGGAGCTGCTCACCGAGCAGCTCGACGACGAGCAGGCGGGCCAGCTCTCCGGTCTGATCTGGACGGCCGGCGCGGCGCTGCGCGGGGAGATCGCCAACCGGTGGCTGGACCGGCTCGGGCCGGGTGGCCTCACCAACAGCTACGGGCCGACCGAGACCACGGTCATCATGACGGCCCACCCGGTGCGGACGCCGCAGACGACCGACATCGTGCCGATCGGCCGGGCGATGGCGAACACCACCGTCCGGGTGCTCGACGACGCGCTGCGGCTGCTGCCGGTCGGGGTCGTCGGTGAGCTGTACATCGGCGGCGAGTGCCTGTCCACCGGGTACGCCGGCCGACCGGACCTCACCGCGGAGAAGTTCGTGCCCGACCCGTACGGGCCGCCGGGCAGCCGGCTCTACCGCAGCGGGGACCTGGTCCGGATGCGCCCGGACGGGGTGATGGACTTCGTCGGCCGGGTCGACGACCAGGTGAAGGTGCGCGGCTACCGGATCGAACTCGGCGAGATCCGCGCGGTCGTCGAGGAACACCCCGGGGTGACCCGGTGCGCGGTCATCGTCCACGAGGAACGGCTGGTCGCCTTCCACCGGGGCGAGGCGCCCGACCTGGCCGCGCACTGCGCCCGGCTGCTGCCCGACTACATGACGCCGAGCCTGCTCGTGCCGGTGGCCGAGATCCCGCTCAACGCCAACGGCAAGGTGGACCGCGCCGCCCTGCTCGACCTGCTCTCCCACGCCGTGTCGACCGGCGCCGCCGGCGCCGAGGACGCCCTCGTCGCGCCGCGCACGGTCGTCGAGGAACGCCTCTGCGCGATCTGGAGCGACCTGCTGGGCGTGCCCGTCGGCGTGCGGCACAACTTCTTCGCCATGGGCGGGCACTCCGTGCTGGCGGGCCGGCTGGTCGCCGGCCTCCAGGAGGAGTTCGACCTCGACGTGTCGCTGCGGCTCGTCTTCGAGCACCCGACCGTCGAGGCGATGGCGGTCGCGGTGGAGGACCTCATCCGGGCCGAGGTGGACGCACTTTCCGACGCCGACCTGACCGAAGACCTGCGGCAGACCAAGGAGCACCAGGCATGACCTCGACCGCGAACCAGCCCAACCTGCGCGAGTCGCTCGTCCAACGCCGGCTGGCGGGCAGGGCCGCCGGTCGGCGCGCCGGGATCCCGACCGTCGACCGCTCGGGCGACCTGCCGCTCTCCTTCGGCCAGCAGCAGATGTGGTTCCTCAACCGGCTGGACCCCACCAGCCCGGAGTACCTGGTCTCCTCGGCGCTGCGGCTGCGCGGCCCGCTGGACCGGGCCACGCTGGGCCGGGCGTGGAACGCCCTGATCGCCCGGCACGAGATCCTGCGCACCCGGTACGCGATGGCCGACCTGACGCCGGTGCAGGTCGTCGACGAGCCCCGGCCGCAGGAACTGCCGCTGGTCGACCTGACCGCCGTGCCGGAGGCCGAACGGGAGGACCGGGCCGTCGCGCTGATGACCGACCTGGCGGCCACCGGCTTCGACCTGGCCACCGAGTGGCCGGTACGGGCGACGCTGCTGCGCCTCGGTCCCGCCGAGCACCTGCTGGTGCTGGTGATCCACCACATCGCCTGCGACGCGCCCTCCACGGCGGTGCTCCTCGGCGACCTGGCCGAGCTGTACGGCGCGTTCGTCCGGGGCGAGCGGTCGCCGTTGACGCCGCCGGCCGTGCAGTTCGCCGACTTCGCGGCGTGGCAGCGCGACCGGCTGCGCGGCGAGCCGCTGGAGCGGCACCTGGAGCACTGGCGCGACCGCCTCGCCGGCATCGCCCCGCTGGAGCTGCCCGCCGACCGGCCCCGGCCCCGCGTGCGCGACTGGCGGGGCGCGTCGGTCCCGTTCGCGCTCTCCGCCGACCTCTCCACCGCGCTGCGGGAGATCGCCCGCGGCGCGGAGACCACCCTCTTCGTCACCCTGCTCACCGCCTTCCAGGCGCTGCTGTCGCGCCACACCGGCCGGACCGACATCCCCGTGGGCAGCGTGACCTCCGTGCGCGACCGCGCCGAGCTGCGCAACCTGGTCGGGTACGGGATCGACAACCTGGTCCTGCGGGGCAGCTGGACGGGGGACCCCACCTTCGCCGACCTGCTGCGCGGCACCCGCGCCACCGTGCGGGACGCCTTCGCGCACGCCGACGTGCCGTTCGCGCTGCTGGTCGACGAGTTCGAACCGGAACGGGACCTGTCCCGCACCCCGCTCTACCAGGTCGCCTTCACCCTCGGCGAGGACGCCCCCGGCGGTACCTGGCCGGCCGGCCTCGCCGCCGAGACGCTCTGGCTGCCCACCCGGGTCGCCAAGGTCGACCTGCAACTGCACGTCGTCGAGGGCGCCGACGGCCGGCTGCGCGGGCACCTGGAGTACGCGACCGCGCTGTTCGACCGGGCCACGGTGCGGCGGATGGCCGACCACCTCGGCCGGCTGCTGGAGCACGTCGGGGCCGACCCGCACGCCCGGATCTCCGAGCTGCGCATCCTCGACGACGCCGAGCTGGCGGCGGCGACCCCCGCCCCGGCCCGCCCCGCCGCCGCGGTGACCGGCACGGTGCACGGCGTCTTCGCCGCCACCGCCGCCGCCCACACCGACGCGACCGCCGTCGTGGACGGCGCGCGACGCTGGACGTACGCCGAAGTGGACGCCACCGCGAACCGGCTGGCGCACCACCTGCGGGCCCTCGGCGCCGGCCCGGAGCGGCTGGTGGCGGTCTGCCTGGACCGCCGCGCGGAGCTGGTTTCCACCCTGCTCGGCGTGCTGAAGTCCGGGTCGGCGTACCTGCCGGTGGAGCCCGGCGTCCCCGCCGACCGGCTCGACTTCATGCTCGCCGACGCGGGCGCGCGGATCGTGGTGACCACCGAGGCCCACCGGGCGCGGTTCGCCGACTTCGACGGCGTCGTGGTGGTGCTGGACGACCCCGCCCACGCCGGGGAGATCGCCGGCCGTCCCGGCACCGACCCGGGCGTCGCCGTCGACCCCGAGAACCTGATCTACGTCATCTACACCTCCGGGTCGACCGGCCGCCCCAAGGGCGTCTTCCTGACGCACGCCAACGTGCTGCGCCTGACGACCGTGGCGCAGGACGAGCTGAACTTCGGCCCCGCCGACGTGTGGCCGCTGTTCCACTCCTACGCCTTCGACGTGTCGGTGTGGGAGCTGTGGGGCGCCCTGCTGCACGGCGGTCGCCTGGTGGTGGTGCCCCGCGAGGTCACCCGTTCCCCCGGGGACCTGCTCGACCTCCTGGTCGAGGAGCAGGTCACCGTGCTCAACCAGACCCCGACGGCCTTCCGCGGCCTGGTGGGACTGGCCCGCGACGGCGACCCCCGCATCGACCGGCTCGCGCTGCGCGCGGTCGTCTTCGCCGGGGAGAGGCTGGAGTACGCCGACCTCGGCCCCTGGGTGGCCCGTCGCGGGCTGACCGCGCCCCGGCTGCTGAACCTCTACGGCATCACCGAGATCACCGTGCACGCCACCTACTACGAGGTGCGCCCCGACGACCTGGCCGGCACCGCCAACCCGATCGGCGTCCCGCTGGCCGACCTGAGCATCCACCTGCTCGACCCGTACGGCAATCCGGTGCCGGTCGGCGTCACCGGCGAGATCCACGTCGGCGGGCCCGGCGTGGCCCGGGGTTATCTGAACCGGCCCGGGCTGACCGCCCAGCGGTTCGTGCCCGACCCGTTCGGCCCGCCCGGCGCCCGCCTCTACCGCAGCGGCGACCTGGCCCGCCGGCGCGCCGACGGCAGCCTGGAGTTCGTCGGCCGGATCGACGACCAGGTCAAGATCCGGGGCTACCGGGTCGAGCTGGGCGAGATCGAGGCCGCCATCTCGGCCCTGCCCGGGGTGCGGGAGGCCGTGGTGGTCGTCCGCGAGGACACCCCCGGCGACCGGCGGCTGGTGGCGTACTCGGTCGTCGACGAGCAGGCGGAGCTGCCCCGGCCGGGGCAGGTGCGCGCGGCGCTGGCCCGCACCCTGCCCGAGTACATGATCCCGTCGGCGTTCGTGCCGCTGGCCCGGCTGCCGCTGACCGTCAACGGCAAGCTCGACAAGCGGGCGCTGCCCGCGCCCGACCGTACGGTCACCGCCACCGACCGGCCCTACCTGGCGCCGCGTACGGAGGTGGAGGAGCGGCTCGCCGTGATCTGGGCGGAGCTGCTCGGCCTGGAGCGGGTCGGCGTCGAGGACGGCTTCTTCGACGTCGGCGGCGACTCGATCCGCGCCGTGGCGCTCGCCGCCGCCATCCGGGCCGCCGGCTTCGACGTGCAGGTGCGCGACCTTTTCGAGCGCCGCAGCATCGCCGAGCTGGCGGAGTTCCTCACCGGCCGCCCCGCGCCGGCCGCGCCGGAGCCGGCTGTCGAGGCGTTCGCGCTGATCTCCGAGGCCGACCGGGCCGCGCTGCCCGACGGCGTCGTCGACGCGTACCCGTGCACCCAGGTGCAGCTCGGCATGCTCGCGGAGATGCTCGCCGACGAGCACAACCACTACCTCAACGCCACCACCTACCGCATCCCCGACTCCGGCGAGTTCTCCCTCGACGCGTTCCGTGAAGCCGCCGCGCTGCTGGTGCGGCGGCACGAGGTGCTGCGCACGTCGTTCGACCTGACCGGCTACTCGGTGCCGATGCAGCTCGTGCACGCCACCGCCGAGATGCCCGTCGGCATGGACCGGGCGCAGGCCACCGACCGGGCCGGCCTGGAGCGGGAGCTGCGCGACTTCATCGCCGCCGAGCGGGCCGACATGTTCGACCTCGGCCAGCCGGCGCTGTTCCGGCTGCACGCGCGGGTCTGCGCGGACGGCAGCTGGTGGCTCACCCTCACCGAGTGCCACCCGATCATGGACGGCTGGAGCTACCACTCCCTGATGATGGAGCTGGTCGGCGCGTACCACCGGATCCGCGACGGGCTGCCGGTCGAGCCGCGCCCGGCGCCGCCGGTGCGCTTCGCCGACGCGGTCGCCGCCGAGCTGCGCTCCACCGGCGACGGACCCGACCGCGCCTTCTGGCATGACCGGGTCGCCGGCCGGGACCGGTTCGTCCTACCGGAGGGCTGGGGCGACCCGGCCGCCGAGGAGGGCGCCCAGTACGACCACTGGGTGCCGCTGCACGACCTGGAGCCGGGCCTGCGGGCGCTGGCCCGCCAGACCGCCGTGCCGTTCAAGTCGGTGATGCTGGCCGCGCACCTGAAGGTGATGAGCCAGCTGACGGAATCGGGCTCCTTCTTCACCGGACTGGTGTGCAACATCCGTCCCGAGGTCGCCGGCGCCGACCGGGTCTACGGGATGCACCTGAACACGGTGCCGTTCGTGCACGACGCGGGCGCGCGGACCTGGCGTGAGCTGATCGCCCGGACGTTCGCCGGGGAACTGGAGCTGTGGCCGCACCGCCGGTACCCGCTGCCGGTGCTCCAGCGGGAGGTCGGCGACGGCGGCCGGATGCTCGACGTCCGGTTCAGCTTCCACGACTTCCACCAGATCGACACCGACGAGATCGACTACGCCGACTCGATCGACGACAGCCCGAACGAGTTCCCGCTGGGCGTGATCAGCCGGCTCGGCTTCATCACCCTGGAGGCCAACCTGCGCCACCTCGGCGTCGCGCAGGTCGCCCGCCTCGGTGGCATGTACCGGGCGGTGTTGGAGGCGATGGTCGCCGACGTGGACGGTGACGCGTCGGTGGTGTGCCTGCCGGCGGGTGACGTGTCGGTGGTGCTGGCCGACGGGGCGTCGGCGGTGGCGCCGGTGTCGCGTTCGGTGCTGGCCGAGTTCGAGGCGCGGGCGGCGGAGGCGCCGTCGACGGAGGCCGTGTCGGTGCCGGGCGACCGCTCGGTCGACTTCGCGGCCCTGGACGCGCGGGCGGAGAACGTCGCCCGGTGGCTGGCCGCCCGGGGTGTCGGTGCCGGTGCGGTGGTGGGTGTGCTGCTGGACCGTGGTGTGGAGCTGGTGGCGTCGATGTTGGGGGTGTGGAAGGCGGGTGCGGCGTTCGTGCCGGTGGATCCGTCGTATCCGCCGGGCCGCATCGCCGCCATGCTCGCCGACGCGGGCGCCCGGGTCGCGGTGACCTCGCACCGGTACGCCGACCGGTTCGCCCCGGTCAGCGTGGAGGTGGTGCGCGTCGAGGAGATCGGGGAGAGCACCGCGCCCCTGCCGGTCCGCGCCACGGATCTCGACGAGCTGGCGTACGTGATTTTCACGTCGGGGTCGACGGGTCGGCCGAAGGGTGTGCAGGTGACGCACCGGGGGTTGGCGAATCATGTGCGGTGGGCGGCGGGTGAGTTGGCGTCGCGTGGTGCGGGTGGTTGTGCGGTGTTCTCGTCGGTGGCGTTCGACTTGCAGGTGCCTAATTTGTGGGCGCCGTTGGTGGCGGGTCAGCGGGTGGTGATGGTGGGTCAGGATGTGGACCTGGCCGAGTTGGGTGCGGTGTTGGCGTCGTCGGGGCCGTTCAGTTTCTTGAAGTTGACGCCGGGTCATCTGGAGATTCTTGGTCGGCAGTTGTCGGATGAGGCGTTGGCGTCGTTGGCGGCGGTGGTGGTGGTCGCTGGTGAGGCGTTGCCGGCGGCGTTGGCGAACCGGTGGTTGACGCTTCTGGGTCCGGGCGGTCTGGTCAACGAGTACGGGCCGACCGAGGCGAGTGTGGGTACCTGCATCTTCCCGGTCGTGGCCGAGCAGGCGGGTCCGGTGGTGCCGATCGGTCGGGCGTTGCCGGGCATGACGATGTACGTGTTGAACCGGGATCTGCACCTGTCCCCGGTGGGTGTGGTCGGCGAGTTGTACGTCGGTGGTGTGGGTGTGGCCCGGGGCTACGCGGGCCAGCCGGCGTTGACGGCGGAGCGCTTCGTGCCGGACCCGTTCGGTGCGGCGGGTGCGCGGCTTTACCGGACCGGGGATCTGGTGCGCCGGATGCCCGACGGGGCGGTGGAGTTCGTCGGCCGGATCGACCACCAGGTGAAGATCCGCGGCTACCGGATCGAACTCGGCGAGATCGAGTCAGTCGTCGAGGGCACCGACGGGGTCGGCGACGCGGTCGCCCTGGTCGGCGAGTCGGACCGGCTGGTGGTGTTCTACCGGCCGGGCGCGCCGGCCACGGAGCTGGCGGACCGGATCCGGCAGCGGTGCGCGGAGCACCTGCCCGAGTACATGGTCCCGGCCGAGTTCGTCGCCGTGGAGGCGATCCCGCTCAACGCCAACGGCAAGGTCGACCGGGCCGCCCTGTGGGACGCCGCGGTGCCGGCGCACCGGCAGCACGTCGCCCCGGCGACGGAGCTGGAGGCACAGCTGGCGGAGATCTGGGGTCGGGTGCTCCAGTTGGAGCAGGTCAGCACCCAGGAGAGCTTCTTCGACCTCGGCGGGCACTCCATCAGCGCCATCGCGCTCGTGGGCGCGCTGCGCGGCGCCGGGCACCCGGTCTCGGTGCGCGACGTCTTCGTGCACCGCACGGTCGCGGCCCTGGCGCAGCACCTCACCGGCGGCGACGACGTCGGGGCCGCGCCCGCCTTCCGGGCGGTCGCCCCGTTCAGCCTGCTCGACGACGCCGACCGGGCCGCCCTGCCCGCCGGGCTCGCCGACGCGTACCCGTGCGCGCAGGTGCAGCTCGCCATGCTGGTGGTCACCCTCTCCGACTCGGAGCGACGCACCTACCACAACGTGTCGGCGTTCCCGATCCGCGACGAGCACGCCTTCGACGGCGACGCGCTGCGCCGGGCCGTGCGGACCGTCGTGGACCGGCACGAGATCCTGCGTACGTCGTTCGACCTGACCGGCTTCTCGGTGCCGATGCAGCTCGTGCACGCAGAGGCGCCCGTCGACGTCACGCTGCTCGACCTGCGCGACGGCACGGACGAGGAGGCCGAGAACCGGCTGCGGGCGTACCTGGCCGCCGAGCGGTCCCGGCCCTTCACCCCCGACGAGGTCCCGCAGATGCGCATCGCCGGGGCGGCCGGCCGCAACGACACGTGGTGGTTCGTGCTGACCATGTCGCACGGCATCCTCGAGGGCTGGAGCCACCACTCGCTGCTGATGGAGATCCTGAACAACTACCGCAGCCTGCGCGACACCGGCGCGCCGGCCGCGTTCGAGGCGCCCCCGGTCCGCTACGCCGACTTCGTGGCCGGCGAGATCGAGGCGCTGGCGTCGGCCGAGGACCGCGACTACTGGCAGGGCGTCGTCGCCCGGCCGGTCTTCGAGCTGCCCGCCGGCTGGGGCGAGGACGAGTCGGTCCCGGAGTACGAGTGCGGCACCCGCGTGCCCCTGCACGACCTGATGGACGACCTGCGCGTGCTGGCCAGCCGTACCGACACGTCGCTGAAGAGCGTGCTGCTGGCGGCGCACCTGAAGGTGATGAGCCAGCTCACCGCCGAGCCCGTGTTCACCAGCGGGCTGGTCAGCCACGGCCGGCCCGAGGTCACCGGCGCCGACCGGGTCTACGGGATGCACCTGAACACGCTGCCGTTCGTGCACGACGCGGGCGCGCGGACCTGGCGCGAGCTGATCCGGGGCACGTACGCCGGGGAGCTGGAGCTGTGGCCGCACCGCCGCTACCCGCTGCCGGCCGTGCAGCGCCTCGGCGACGGGCGCCGGCCGATCGAGATCCTCTTCAACTACCTCGACTTCGAGCAGGTCGACACCGAGCGGGTCGACTTCGACGACGCGATCTACGAGGCCAGCGGCGAGTTCGGCCTGCACGTCTCCACGCTCGGCGGCGTCCTCAACATCCTGGCCCGACCGCACCAGGTCAGCTACCCCAACGTCCTGCGCCTCGGTGGCATGTACCGCGCGGTGTTGGAGGCGATGGCCGCCGACGTGGACGGTGACGCGTCGGTGGTGTGCCTGCCGGCGGGTGAGGTGTCGGTGGTGCTGGCCGACGGGGCGTCGGCGGTGCAGCCCGTGTCGCGTTCGGTGCTGGCGGAGTTCGAGGCGCGCGTGGCCGAGGCGCCGTCGGCGGAGGCCGTGTCCGAGCCGGGCGACCGGTCGGTCGACTTCGCGGGCCTGGACGCCCGCGCCGCCGTGATCGGGCGGCGCCTGGTCGGCCAGGGTGTGGGTGCCGGTGCGGTGGTGGGTGTGCTGCTGGACCGTGGTGTGGAGTTGGTGGCGTCGATGCTGGGGGTGTGGAAGGCGGGTGCGGCGTTCGTGCCGGTGGATCCGTCGTATCCGCCGGGCCGCATCGCCGCCATGCTCGCCGACGCCGGTGCCCGGGTCGCGGTGACCTCGCACCGGTACGCCGACCGGTTCGCCGGCGCCGGGGTCGACGTGCTCCGGGTGGACGAGACCCTGGACGACGGCGTCGAGGAGGCCACTGCCGACGGTGCCGCGCGCGCGGCCCTGCCCGGGCCGATCGACCTGGACGATCTGGCGTACGTGATTTTCACGTCGGGGTCGACGGGTCGGCCGAAGGGTGTGCAGGTGACGCACCGGGGGCTGGCGAATCATGTGCGGTGGGCGGCGGGTGAGTTGGCGTCGCGTGGTGCGGGTGGTTGTGCGGTGTTCTCGTCGGTGGCGTTCGACTTGCAGGTGCCTAATTTGTGGGCGCCGTTGGTGGCGGGTCAGCGGGTGGTGATGGTGGGTCAGGATGTGGACCTGGCCGAGTTGGGTGCGGTGTTGGCGTCGTCGGGGCCGTTCAGTTTCTTGAAGTTGACGCCGGGTCATCTGGAGATTCTTGGTCGGCAGTTGTCGGATGAGGCGTTGGCGTCGTTGGCGGCGGTGGTGGTGGTCGCTGGTGAGGCGTTGCCGGCGGCGTTGGCGAACCGGTGGTTGACGCTTCTGGGTCCGGGCGGTCTGGTCAACGAGTACGGGCCGACCGAGGCGAGTGTGGGTACCTGCATCTTCCCGGTCGTGGCCGAGCAGGCGGGTCCGGTGGTGCCGATCGGTCGGGCGTTGCCGGGCATGACGATGTACGTGTTGAACCGGGATCTGCACCTGTCCCCGGTGGGTGTGGTCGGCGAGTTGTACGTCGGTGGTGTGGGTGTGGCCCGGGGCTACGCGGGCCAACCGGCGTTGACGGCGGAGCGCTTCGTGCCGGACCCGTTCGCCGCAGCCGGAGACGAGGCCGGCGCCGGTGGCGGGGCGCGGCTTTACCGGACCGGGGATCTGGTGCGCCGGATGCCCGACGGGGCGGTGGAGTTCGTCGGCCGGATCGACCACCAGGTGAAGATCCGCGGCTACCGGATCGAACTCGGCGAGATCGAGTCGGTCCTGGAGGGCACCGACGGGGTCGGCGACGCGGTCGCCCTGGTCTCGGGCTCGGCCGCCGAGGGCGACGCCCGGCTGGTGGCGTTCTACCGGCCGACCCTGCCGGCGACCCCCGGTCTGCTCGACCGGGTACGGCAGCGGTGCGCGGAACAGCTGCCGGAGTACATGATCCCGGCCGATTTCGTCGCCGTGGAGACGATCCCGCTCAACGCCAACGGCAAGGTCGACCGGGCCGCCCTCTGGGACGCCGCGGTGCCGGTCGCGCGGGCGCACGTCGCCCCGGCCACCGAGCTGGAGGAGAGGCTGGCCGGCATCTGGGGCCAGGTGCTCAACCTCGAACAGGTCAGCACCCAGGACAGCTTCTTCGACCTCGGCGGCGACTCGCTGCGCGCGGTCGCCCTGGTCGGCGCGCTGCGGGCGGCCGGCTTCGGGGTGGCCGTCCGGGACGTCTTCGTGCACCGCACGGTCGCCGCCCTGGCCGGGCACCTCGGCGCCAAGGACGCCGCCCCGGCGGCGCCGGCCTTCCAGGCCGTCGCGCCCTTCTCCCTGCTGACCGCCGCCGACCGGGCCGCCCTGCCCGCCGGGCTCGCCGACGCGTACCCGGCCGTGCAGGCGCAGGTCGGCATGGCGGTGGAGATCCAGAAGGACCCGGACAAGTCGCTGTACCACATCGTCCGCTGCTTCCGGGTGCACAGTGGACGGCCGTTCTCGGCCGACGCGCTGCGGGCGGCGGTGCGGGACGTGGTCGGCCGGCACGAGACCCTGCGTACCTCGTTCGACCTCACGAGCTATTCGGTGCCGATGCAGCTCGTGCACGCCGAGGCGCCTGTCGACGTGCGGGTGACGGAGCTGACCGGCGGGGACGTCGAGGCCCGGCTGCGGGCGTACGTGGACGCGGAGCGGGCCCGGCCCTTCGAGCTGGACCAGCCGGCGCCCCTGCTGCGGGTCGCCGCGCACCGCACCGACGGGCGGGGCTGGTGGCTCACCGTCGCCGTCAGCCACCTGGTCACCGGCGGCTGGGACCTGAACACCCTCCTGGTCGAGCTGATCGGCTGCTACGAGCGGCGCAGCGCCGGCATGGTGCCCGAGTCGCCGGAGCCGATCGCCGTGCGCTACGCCGACTTCGTCGCCGCCGAACTGGCGGCGCTGAAGGGCGGCGAGGACGAGGCGTACTGGCGGCGCGTCGTCGTTGAGTACGCCGGCTTCACCACGCCGGACGGCTGGGGCCGCACCGACGGCCCACGGGAGAGCCTGCGCACCCGGGTCAGCTACCAGGACCTGGAGCCGAAGCTGCGCGCGCTCGCGTCGACCCTCGACGTGTCGCCCAAGTCGGTGCTGCACGCCGCGCACCTGAAGGTGATGAGCCAGCTCACCGACCAGGGACGGTTCTACACGGGCCTGGTGTGCGACGCGCGGCCGGAGGTGCGGGGCGCGGAGCGGGTGCACGGGATGTACATCAACGTGCTGCCGTTCGCGCACGCCCGGACAACGGGGACGTGGCGGGAGCTGGTGCGGTCGGTCTTCGACCGCGAGGTGGAGCTGTGGCCGCACCGGAGGTACCCGCTGCCGGCGGTGCAGCGGATGGCCGGTGCCGGATCCCGCCCGATCGACGTCGTCTTCGACTACACCGAGTTCCGCCGCGCCGGGGCCGTCGCCGACGAGTCCGTCGACTTCGAGGCCATCGCCGGGGAGGGCGGCACCGAGTTCGCCCTCCAGGTGACCGCCGCCGGCGGCTTCCTCGACCTGGTCGGCGACAGCCACGTCTTCGGCCCCGCCGCGCTGGCCCGGGTGGGGGCGATGTTCCGCCAGGTGCTGACGGCGATGGTTGCCGACCCCGAGGGCGACGCGGTCGCCGTCCGGCTGCCGGCGTCGGAGCGCGACGAGATCGAGGGCTGGTCTTCCGGCGGAACCGTCGAGGTCGGCGGGTACGCCCCGGCGGCGTTCGAGGCGCAGGCGGCGCGGCGGCCGGACGCGGTGGCGCTCACCTGCGACGGCACCCGCGTGAGCTACCGGGACCTGAACGCCCGGGCGAACCGGCTGGCGCACCACCTGCGCGAGCTGGGGGTGGGGCCGGAGGTCCTGGTCGGGGTGTGTGCGCACCGGTCGGTCGAGCAGGTCGTGGCGATGCTGGCGGTGCACAAGGCCGGCGGGGTGTACCTGCCGTTGGACCCGTCGTACCCGGCGGAGCGGCTGGCGTTCATGCTCGCCGACGCGGCGGCCCCGGTGCTGCTCACCACCGCCGAGCTGAGCGGTCAGCTCCCGGCGGCCGAGGCGGTCACCGTGCTGCTGGACGGCCCGGACGCCTGGGCGGGCCAGCCGGCCACCGACCCCGAGCCGCGCACCCACGCCGACAGCGGCTGCTACGTCATCTACACCTCTGGCTCGACCGGCCAGCCCAAGGGCGTCCTCGTGCCGCACCGGGGGATGGTCAACCGCTCCGCGTACGCCGGCCGCCGGATCAACCGCCTCGACGAGGGGGCGGTGCTGCTCCAGAAGACCGAGATCGGCTTCGACGTCTCCCCGGCCGAGGTCTACGCGGCCCTGTCGGCGGGCGCCCGGATCGTGGTGGCCCGTCCCGGCGGGCACCGGGACCCGGCGTACCTGCGGGAGCTGATCGTCCGCGAGGGCGTCACCGCCGTCGAGCTGGTGCCGAGCATGCTGTCGGCGCTGCTGGCCGAGGGGATCGGCGCGTGTCGGTCGCTGCGGTCGGTGGCGGTGGGCGGCGAGGAGATCGCCGTCGACGTGGCGCGGGCGTTCCTGGCCGCGCTGCCCGGCTGCGAGCTGCACAACACGTACGGCCCGGCCGAGACCACCGTCGACGTCACGAGCTGGCTCTGCACCGCCGACGCCCTGCGCGGGCTGTCCCGGGTGCCGCTCGGCACCCCGTTCACCAACCTCACCGTCCGAGTGCTCGACGAGGACCTGCAACCGGTGCCGGTCGGGGTGCGCGGCGAGCTGTGCGTCGGCGGACTCGGACTGGCCCGGGGCTACCTCGGGGCGCCGGGCACGACCGCGCAGCGCTTCGTGCCGGACCCGTACGGCCCGCCCGGGTCGCGGCTGTACCGCACCGGGGACGCGGCGGCGTGGCGGCCCGACGGGACCGTCGACTTCCTGGGCCGCATCGACTCGCAGGTCAAGCTGCACGGCGTACGCATCGAGCTGGGGGAGATCGAGACGGCCCTGCGGGCCTGCCCCGGGGTGACCGACGCGGTCGCCGCGGTCCGCGAGCAGGACGGCCGGCGCACCCTCGTCGGCTACCTCGTCGCCGACGGCGGCTCCGCGCCCACCCCGGGTGAGCTGCGGGAACGGCTGCTGGCCGAGCTGCCGGAGGCGATGGTCCCGGCCGCCTACGTCGCCATCGACGCCGTACCGGTGGATCCGCACGGCAAGGTGGACCGGCGGCAACTGCCGGCGCCGGACGCGAAGTCCTACGCCCGGGGCCGCTACGAGCGGCCCAACGGCCCGGTCGAGTCGGCGATGGCCGGCGTCTGGTCCTGGGTCCTCGACCTCGACCGGGTCAGCGTCACCGAGAGCTTCTTCGACCTCGGCGGCGACTCGATGACCGCGGTGACCCTGGTCGGGTCGCTGCGCGCGGCCGGCCACGACGTCACGGTGCGGGACATCTTCGCGCACCGCACGATCCGCCGCCTGGTCGCCGCCCTCGCCGAGGCCGAGACCCCCAAGGAGGGGGCCTTTCGCCCCGTCGAGCCGTACGCGCTGATCGACGCCGCCGACCGGGCCAAGCTGCCGGCCGGGTTGGTCGACGCCTACCCGGCGACGCAGGCCCAGGTCGGCATGGCCGTGGAGATCCAGAAGGACCCCGACAGGTCGCTGTACCACATCGTGCAGTCGATCCGGGTCGACGACGGGCGGCCGTGCGACGCCGACGCGCTCCAGGCGACGGTCGACGCGCTGGTCGCCCGGCACGAGACGCTGCGTACCTCGGTCGACCTGACCGGCTACTCGGTGCCGATGCAGCTGGTGCGCGCGAGCGCCGCCGTGCCGGTCGCCGTGCACCCGGCCGCCGGCCACTCCGAGCACCTGGCCGCCGAGCGGCGTACCCCCTTCGACCTGGAGTCGGAGTCCCCGCTGCTGCGGGTCGCCGCGCACACCGACGGCGCCGGGGCCTGGTGGCTGACCCTCGCGGTGAGTCACCTGGTCACCGGCGGCTGGGACCTCAACGCCCTGCTCGCCGAGCTGCTCGGCGAGTACGGGCGGCGCAGCCGCGGCGAGGCGCCGACGCCGGTCGAGCCCCCCGCCGTCCGGTACGCCGACCACGTCGCCGGCGAGCTGGCGGCGCTGCGCTCGCCGGAGACCGCCGAGCACTGGCGGGCGGTGGTGACCGGTCGGCCGAAGCTGACCCTCCCGGACGCGTTCGGTGACCGTTCCGGCGCGGCGGTGGTCTGCCGGTACACCGTGGACGTCAACGACCTGGACGCGGCGGTCCGACGCCTCGCCAGCGACACCGGCACCTCGGTCAAGGCGGTGCTGCACGCCGCGCACCTGAAGGTGATGAGCCAGCTCACCAGCGGGTTCGCCTTCTACACGGGCCTGGTGTGCGACGCCCGGCCGGAGGTGCGGGGCGCGGAGCGGGTGCACGGGATGTACATCAACGTGCTGCCGTTCCCGCACGCCCGGACGGCCGGGACGTGGCGGGAGCTGGTGCGGTCGGTCTTCGACCGCGAGGTGGAGCTGTGGCCGCACCGGCGGTACCCGCTGCCGGCCGTGGCGCGGCTGGCCGACGCCGGATCCCGCCCGATCGACGTCGTCTTCGGCTACGTCGAGACCCGGCAGGACGGCGGCGCGGCGGCCGAGGCGCCCGGCACGGACCTCGTCGAGGTCGGCGGGCCCGGGGCCACCGAGTTCGGCCTGTCGGTCGGGGCGGGCGGCGGCACCGTCCGCCTGGTCAGCGACAGCCGGAGCGCCGACCCGGCCGCCCTGGTGCGGATCGGGGCGATGTTCCGCGAGGTGCTGACGGCGATGGTGACCGCCCCGGACGGGGACGCGGCGGCGCCGCGCCTGCCGGCGGGGGAGCGTGCCGACATCGCCCGGTTCACCCCGGGCCGGACCGTCGAGGTCGGCGGGTACGTGCCGGCGGCGTTCGAGGCGCAGGCGGCGCGGCGGCCGGACGCGGTGGCGATCACGGCCGAGGGCGTGTCGTTCTCGTACGGGCAGCTCAACGGCCGGGCGAACCGGTTGGCGCACCACCTGCGCGAGCTGGGGGTGGGGCCGGAGGTCCTGGTCGGGGTGTGTGCGCACCGCTCGGTCGAGCAGGTCGTGGCGATGCTGGCGGTGCACAAGGCCGGCGGGGTGTACCTGCCGTTGGACCCGTCGTACCCGGCGGAGCGGTTGGCGTTCATGCTCGCCGACGCGGCGGCGCCGGTGCTGCTCACCACCGCCGACCTGCGGGCGCAGCTGCCGCCGGTCGAGGCCACGGTGGTGCTGCTGGACGACCCGGACGCCGGGGCCGACCGGCCGCCGACCGACCCGGAACCGCTCACCGGCCCCGACAACGGCAGCGTCGTCATCTACACCTCGGGCTCCACCGGCCGCCCCAAGGGCTCGCTGCTGTCGCACCGGGCCCTGGTCAACCGCACCGAGCACGTCGGCGCGCAGGTCTACCGGCTGGACTCCGACGCCGTCGTGCTCCAGAAGACCGAGATCGGCTTCGACGTCTCGCCGGGAGAGGTCTACGCGGCCCTGTCGGCGGGCGCCCGGATCGTGGTGGCCCGCCCCGGCGGGCACCGCGACCCCGCGTACCTGTGCGAGCTGATGGCCCGCGAGGGCGTCACCACCGTCCACTTCGTGCCGTCGATGCTCCCGGCGCTGCTCGCCGAGGGGCTGGCCGGGTGCCGGTCGCTGCGGTCGGTGGCCGTCGGCGGCGAGGAGATCGCCGTCGACGTGGCGCGGGCGTTCCTGGCCGCGCTGCCCGGCTGCGAGCTGCACAACACGTACGGGCCGGCCGAGGCCACCGTCGACGTGAGCAGCTGGCGGTGCACCGCCGACGCCCTGGCCGGGCTGTCCCGGGTGCCGCTCGGCACGCCCCACCCGAACCTGCGGCTGTACGTCCTCGACGGGCGGCTCGACCCGGTGCCGGTCGGCGTGCCCGGCGAGCTGTGCGTCGGCGGGACGGGGCTGGCCCGGGGCTACCTGGGCCGGCCCGGACTGACGGCCGAGAAGTTCGTGCCGGACCCGTACGGCCCGCCCGGGTCGCGGCTCTACCGCACCGGGGACGCGGCGGCGTGGCGACCGGACGGCGCCGTGGACTTCCTGGGCCGGCTCGACTCGCAGGTCAAGCTGCACGGCGTACGGATCGAGCTGGGCGAGATCGAGACGGCCCTGCGGGCCTGCCCCGGCGTCGCCGACGCGGTCGCCGCCGTACGCGAGCACGACGGCCGCCGCACCCTCGTCGGGTACGTGCTGCCCGCCACCGGCGACGCGCCGGCCCCGGCCCGGCTGCGGGAGCGGCTGCTCGCCGCGCTGCCCGAGGCGATGGTCCCGGCCGCCTACGTCACCGTCGACGCCATCCCGAAGGACCCGAACGGCAAGGTCGACCGGCGCCAGCTGCCGGCCCCCGACGCCGGCTCGTACGCCACCGGGGAGTACCAGGCCCCGGCCGGCGACGTGGAGGAGGAGATCGCCGGGATCTGGGCGCGGGTGCTCGGCGTGGCCCGCGTCGGCGTCACCGACAGCTTCTTCGACCTCGGCGGCGACTCGATGCTCGCGGTCACCCTGGTCGGCACGCTGCGCGCCGCCGGGCACCGCACCAGCGTGCGGGACGTCTTCGCGCACCGCACCGTACGCCGGCTGGCCGCCGCGCTGGGCGACGCCGACACCGACGAGTTCCGCCCGGTCGCGCCGTACGCGCTGATCGATTCCGCCGACCGGGCCCGGCTGCCCGGCGGCCTGGTCGACGCCTACCCGGCGTCGCGCACCCAGCTCGGCATGCTGGTGGAGTCGGCGGTCAGCGGCGACCGCGCGGTCTACCACAGCGTGCTGGCCCACCAGGTCCGCGACGGGCGGCCGTTCGACGCCGAGGCGCTGCGCGGCGCGGTCCGCGCCGTGGTCGCCCGGCACGAGATCCTGCGCACGTCGTTCGACCTGGTCGGCTACTCGGTGCCGATGCAGCTCGTGCACGCCCACGCCGAACCCGACGTGCGCGTCGAGGACGGCCGGGACGTCCCGGCCGAGCGGCACGCCGCGCTCTTCGCGGAGTTCGTCGCCGCCGAGCGGGCCCGCCCGTTCGACGTCTCCACCGCGCCGCTGCTGCGCGTCACGGCGCACCCGGATAGCGACGAGAGCTGGTGGTTCACCTTCACCATCAGCCACGTCGTCACCGAGGGCTGGAGCAGCGCGCGGCTGGTCACCGAGGTGCTCGACGCCTACGCCGAGCTGGTCGACGGCCGTACCCCGGCGTCGGGCGACGTGCCGCCCGTGCGCTACGCCGACTTCATCGCCGCCGAGCTCGCCGCGCTGGAGTCGACCGCCGACCGGGAGCACTGGCGGTCCGTGTGGGACGGGCGCGCCCCGTTCACCCTGCCCACCGGCTGGGGCGAGCCGGACGCGCCGGACGCCACGGTCGACGCCACGGTCGACTTCACCGACCTGGACGAGGCGCTGCGCGCCCTGGCCCGCGACACCGACGTGTCGGTGAAGGCGGTGCTGCACGCCGCGCACCTGAAGGTGCTCAGCCAGCTCACCGGCGAGCCGGGCTTCCACGCCGGCCTCGTCTGCGACGCCCGGCCCGAGGTGCTCGGCGCCGACCGGGTGCAGGGCATGTACCTCAACACGGTGCCGTTCCCGTACGACCGGTCCGCCCGCAGCTGGCGGGACCTCGTCGCCGCGGTGTTCGACCGGGAGGTCGCGATGTGGCCGCACCGGCGGTTCCCGCTGGCCGAGATGCAGCGCGAGGCCGGCCACCGGCTGCTGCACGTCCTGTTCAACTACCAGGACTTCACCCGCGCGACGCAGGGCGGCGACGGCTCCGGCCCGGTGGTCACGGGCAACGCCGGCGAGGGCGCCACCGAGTTCGACCTCTCCTGCTTCGCCCAGCGGGGCCGCTACGCGCTCTCCGCGCGGGCGGGGCTGGTCAGCCAGGCCAACCTGGACCGGATTGCCGGCATGTACCGGGCGGTGCTGGAGGCGATGGTCGCCGACCCCGACGGCGACTGCCAGGCGGTCTGCGTGC
The DNA here is from genome assembly GCF_003664255.1 of Micromonospora sp. M71_S20. Lineage (NCBI taxonomy): Bacteria > Bacillati > Actinomycetota > Actinomycetes > Micromonosporales > Micromonosporaceae > Micromonospora > Micromonospora sp. M71_S20. The sequence continues at coordinate 746,762 of NZ_RCCV01000004.1, forward strand.
CCGGGGGCGAGCGCGACCGGCTGCTCGGCGTCACCGACACCGGCGCGGACGAGCCGGTCACCGGCACCGTGGTCGAGCTGTTCCAGGCCCAGCTGGCCCGCGATCCGCAGGCCGTGGCGGTGGTGGCCGGCACCGTCGAGCTGACGTACGCCCAGGTCGACGCCGCCGCCAACCGGCTGGCGCACCACCTGCGCGCGGCCGGCGCCGGCCGGGAGACCGTCGTCGGGGTCTGCCTCGACCGGGACGCGGACCTGGTGCCCGCGCTGCTCGGCGTGCTCAAGGCGGGGGCGGCGTACCTGCCGCTGGACCCGGCCCAGCCCGCCGAGCGGATCGCCTACATGCTGGCCGACGCCGGGGCGCGGACCGTGGTCACCACCTCCGCCCAGGCCGAGCTGCTCGCCGGCTTCGACGGGCGGCGGGTGCTGCTGGACGCCGGCGACCTGGCCGGGCAGCCGGAGACCGATCCGGGCGTCGCCCGCGACCCGGACGACCTGCTCTACGTCATCTACACCTCCGGCTCGACCGGCCGGCCCAAGGGCGTCTGCGTGAGCGACGCCAACGTGCTGCGCCTGCTCGACGCGGCGCAGGAGCACTACGCGGTCGACGAGACCGACGTGTGGGCGCTGTTCCACTCGTACGCCTTCGACGTCTCCGTCTGGGAGCTGTGGGGGGCGCTGCTGCACGGCAGCCGGCTGGTGCTGGTGCCCCGCGAGGTGGCCCGGGTGCCGCAGGACCTGCTGGACCTGCTGGTGAGGCAGCGGGTCACCATGCTGGCGCAGACCCCGACGGCGCTGCGCGGGCTCGTCCGGCTCGCCGCCGAGGACGCCCCCGGCATCCGGGACCTGTCGCTGCGTGCGGTGGTGGTCGCGGGGGAGAAGCTCGACTTCGCCGACCTCGCGCCGTGGGCCGCCCGCCTCGGGCTGGCCCGGGTGGCGCTGGTCAACATGTACGGGATCACCGAGACCACCGTCTACTCCACCTACCACCGCATCACCCGGGCCGACCTCGCGCCCGGGGTGGGCAGCCGGATCGGCCGGCCCCTGTCCGGGGTGCGGATGTACGTGCTCGACCAGTACGGCCACCCGGCCCCCATCGGGGTGCCCGGCGAGGTGTACCTGGCCGGGCACGGGGTGGCCCGCGGCTACCTCGACCAGCCCGAGCTGACCGCCCGGCGGTTCCTGCCCGACCCGTACGGCCCGCCCGGCAGCCGGATGTACCGCACCGGCGACCTGGCCACCCGGCTGCCCGACGGCAGCGTGGAGTTCCTCGGCCGCCTCGACGACCAGGTGAAGCTCCGGGGCTACCGGATCGAGCCGGGCGAGATCGAGGCGGCGCTGACCGCGCTGCCCGGTGTCGCGGAGGCGGTCGTCGTGCTCCGGGCGGACGACCCGGCCGATCCCCGGCTGACCGCGTACCTGGTGGCCGGCGACGGGGAGCCGCCGCAGGTCGCCTCGCTGCGCGCCTCGCTTGCGCGCGCCCTGCCGGAGTACATGGTCCCGTCGGCGTTCGTGCTGCTCGACGAGCTGCCGCGCAACAACAGCGGCAAGCTGGACCGGCGGGCGCTGCCCGCGCCGACGGGCGGCGCGACGGCCGCCGGCCGGGACCACGTCGGCCCGCGCGGGCCCCTGGAGGAGCGGGTGGCCGCCGTCTGGGCCGACGTGCTGGGCCTGCCGGTCGTCAGCGTCACCGACGGCTTCTTCGACCTCGGCGGGCACTCCATCACGGCGCTGGTGCTGGCCGGCACGATGCGCGCCGCCGGGCTGGACGTGACGGTCGCGGACATCTTCCGGCACCCGACCGTACGGGCGCTCTGCGAGGTGCTGGCGAGCCGGGACGCGCCGGAGCCGACCGAACGCCCCGTCGAGCCCTTCGAGCTGGTCGCCCCCGCAGACCTGCCGCTGCTGCCGGCCGGGCTGGACGACGCGTACCCGCTGTCGCGGGTGCAGCTGGGGATGCTGCTGGAGATGCTGGCGGACAACGGCCAGAACCACTACCACAACGTCGTCTCGTTCCTGATCCCCGACGAGGAGCCGTTCGACCTGGCGACCCTGCGGGGCGCCGTCGACGAGGTGGTGGCCCGGCACGACGTGCTGCGTACCTCGGTGGACACCGCAAACTACTCGGTGCCCATGCAGTTGGTGCACCGCACGGTGGACGTCCCGGTCCGCACCCGCGACCTGCGCGGGCTGGCCGAGGCGGACCGCACGGCCCTGGTGCGCCGGCTCGTCGGCGAGGAGTACCAGGAGCTGTTCGACGTCGAGCGGGCGCCGCTGCTGCGGTTCACCGTGTGCCTGGAGACCGACCGGAGCTGGCGGCTGGTGCTCACCATCTGCCACGTGATCATCGAGGGCTGGAGCCTGCACGCCCTGGTGATGGAGATCCTGGACCGGTACCACGCCCGGCGGGCGGCCGCGCAGCCCGACGTCGCCGCCCCGCCCGGGGTGCGCTTCGCCGACTTCGTCGCCGGCGAGCTGCGCGCCCTGGCCTCGGAGACCGACCAGCGGTACTGGCAGGACGTGGTCCAGCGGCACCCGAGGTTCCTGCTGCCCGCCGCGTGGGCGCCGCCGGCGCCGGCCACCCGGGAGCCGTACACCGAGGTGGCGTCCTACGCGGACCTGGAGCCGCGGCTGCGGGCCCTGGCCTCGGCGGCCCGGGTGTCGCTCAAGGCGGTGCTGCACGCCGCGCACCTGAAGGTGCTCAGCCAGCTCACCGACGAGCCGGCCTTCTACAGCGGGCTGGTCTGCAACACCCGGCCCGACGTGGTGGGCAGCGAGCGGGTCTACGCCATGTCGCTGAACACCCTGCCGTTCCCGCACGACCGGCAGGCGGCCAGCTGGCGGGAGCTGGTCCAGCGGGTGCACGCCCGCGAGGCCGACCTGTGGCCGCACCGCCGCTACCCGGCGCCGGCCATCCGCACGCCCGGCCGCGGCGCCCGCCTCACCGACGTCTACTTCAGCTACCTCGACTTCACGGAGGTGGACGGCGGGCGCACCGCGCCCGTGGAGAGGATCGGCGCGAGCACCTCGGAGTTCGCGCTCGCCGTCGCCGCGGGCGCCGGCCGGCTCGAACTGAGCACCGACAGCCACGCCATGGGCCGGGCCGACGCCGCGCGGCTGGCCGGCATGTACCGGCTGGTGCTGGAGGCCATGGTGGCCGACCCCGACGGCGACCCCCGGGCGGCGTACCTGCCCGCCGGGGAGCGGCACGACGTGCTGGTGGGCTGGAACTCCTCGGCCGCGCCGGGCTGCGTCGACCTCGTCCCGGACCGGGTCGCGGCGCGGGCCGCGGCGACCCCCGACGCGGAGGCCGTCGACGGTACGACCTACGCCGGGCTGGACGCGGCGGCCAACCGGATCGGCCACCACCTGCGCGGGGCGGGGATCGGTCCGGAGCGGGTCGTGGGGGTGCTGCTGGACCGGGGCGCCGACCTCGTCGCCGCCCTGCTCGGGGTGTGGCGGGCCGGCGGCGCGTACCTGCCGATCGACCCGGGTCACCCGGCCGAGCGGGTCGCCGCGATGCTCGCCGACGCCGGGGCGACGGTGGTGGTGACCTCGACCGGCCACGCCGACCGGCTCACCGGCGTCGAGCTGGTGCTGCTCGACCGCGACGCCGAGCGGATCGCCGCGCTGCCCGCCGACCCGCCGGCCGGCGGGCCCGACCCGGACCACCTCGCGTACGTCATCTTCACCTCCGGCTCGACCGGCCGGCCGAACGGGGTGCAGATCAGCCACCGCGGCCTCGCCAACTATCTCGGCTGGGCGGCCGAGGAACTCGTCGGGGACCGCACCGGCGGCGCCGCGCTCTTCTCGTCGGTCGCGTACGACATGGTGGTGACCAGCATCTGGGCGCCGCTGGTCACCGGGCAGCGGCTGTGGCTGCTGCCGCCCGACGCCGGCCTGGACGAGCTGGGCCCGCGGTTGGCCGACGCCGGCCCGTTCAGCTTCGTCAAGCTGACCCCCGGCCACCTCGACCTGCTGACCCGCCAGCTCGACGCGGACCGGGCCGCGGCCCTGACCCCGCTGCTGGTGCTGGGGGGCGAGGCGCTGACCCGGCAGGTCTGCGACCGCTGGCACGCGCTCGCGCCGGACAGCGTGCTGCTCAACGAGTACGGGCCGACCGAGGCGACCGTGGCCGTCAGCCGGTACCCGGTCACCGGGCCGCTGCCGGCCGACGTCGCGCCGATCGGCCGGCCGCTGGGCGGGATGCGGACCTACGTCCTCGACGCCGACCTGCAACCGGTGCCGGTGGGCGTGGTCGGCCACGTCCACCTCGGCGGCCCCGGTCTCGCCCGGGGCTACGCCGGCCGGCCGGCCCTGACCGCCGACCGGTTCGTGCCCGATCCGTTCGGCGCGGACGGCGGGCGGCTGTACCGGACCGGCGACCTGGGCCGCTGGCTGCCCGACGGGCAGTTGGACCTGCTCGGCCGGGTCGACGACCAGGTGAAGATCCGTGGCCACCGGGTGGAGCCCGGCGAGGTCAGGGCGGTGCTCCTCGCGCATCCGGGCGTGCGGGACGCGGTGGTGACCGTCGAGTCGACGGGTGCCGGCGGGCCCCGCCTGGTGGCCTACCACGTCGGCGACGCGCCGGACCTGACCGCGCACTGTGCCCGGTGGCTGCCGAGCCAACTGGTGCCGAGCGTCTTCGTTCCGGTGCCGGCCATCCCGCTCAACGCCAACGGCAAGGTCGACCGTCGGGCGCTGCCTCCGGTGGACCTGGCCGGGCCGGCCGGCCACACCCCGCCCCGGCCGGGGCTGGAGCAGCTGATCGCCGACATCTGGGTCCGCGTCCTGGAGGTCGACCGGGTCGGCCGGCACGACCGCTTCTTCGCCCTGGGCGGGCACTCGCTGCTGGTCGTACCGGTGGTCACGGCGGCCCGGCAGGCCGGTGTCCCGCTGACGCTGCGGGCGGCGATGCTCGACCGGACCCTGGCCGAGCTGGCCGCCTCGCTCGCCCCGACCGGGGCGGCGGCGTCCGTCGACCCGGCGGATCCGGCGGTACGCTCCGGCGTGGCGCGGACCGCCCCGGTGCTGCCGGCCGTCGAGCCGCTGCTCGCCGCCCACCGGGTGCCCGGCGCCTCGCTGGCCCTGCTCGTGGACGGTGAGCTGGTGGAGGCCCGCGCCGCCGGGCACCGCACGGCCGGCGGCGGCGCCCCGGTGACCCCGGCGACCATCTTCCAGGTCGGCTCGGTCAGCAAATGGGTCACCGCGGTGGGCGCGCTGGTCCTCGTCGGGCGGGGGCAGCTCCAGCTCGACACGGACGTCAACGCTTACTTGAAGGGCTGGCAGCTGCCCGCCAGCCGGCCGGTGAGCCTGCGGCAACTGCTGAGCCACGTCGCCGGGCTGACCCCGACCGGCAGCACCGGGCACCCGCGTGGCGGGCCCGTGCCGACCCTGTCGGACGTGCTGCACGGCCGGGGCGTGTCCACCGGCCCGGTCCAGGCGCTCGACGCGCCCGACCCGGTCGCGGTGGAGCGCAACAGCCACTTCGTGGTGGTGCAGCAGCTCATGGAGGACGTCACCGCGACGCCCTTCGCCGACCTGATGGCCGAGCTGGTCTTCGGACCGGCGGGGATGACCGGCAGCAGCTTCGACCAGAGCTTCCCGGAGACGTCCGGCCGGCCGGTGGCCGTCGGGCACGACGAACGGGGCGAGCCGCTCCCGGGCGGCTGGCAGGTGCGTACCGACCTCGCGGCCGCCGGCCTCTGGAGCACCGCGACCGACCTGGCCCAGCTCGTCAGGGAGATCCACGTCGCGCACCGGGGCGGCCCGGCCCTGCTGAGCCGGGAGCTGGCGGTGACGCAACTGACCACCGGACCGGGCGGCGTCTTCGGGCTCGGCTGCACGGTGGACCGCATCGAGGGGCCCGCCGGGGCACGCGTCGAGTTCACCCACCGGGGCCGCATCCCCGGCTACCACGCGCTCACCGCCGGCCGGGTGCCCGACGGCTCCGGGTTGGTGCTGCTGACCAACGGCGACCAGGGCCACGAGGTCGTGTCGCGACTGGCGTCCGACATCGCACTGACGGAGGAAATGTGATGACGACCGTACCGAGCATCTCCGCAACGGTCACCGACCCACCGGCCCGGCAGGTGCGGCACCTGGTGTCGATCCGCGACCTGACCGACGACGACCTCTACTCGATCGTGGCGCGGGGGGCGAGGTTCGCCGCCGGCGAATCCGCCAGCCCGCTGGCCGACCGGGTGGTCGGCACCTACTTCGTGAAGACGTCGACCCGGACGCGGACCGCGTTCACCGTGGCCGCGCTGCGGCTCGGCGCGAAGGCCATCCAGTACGGGCCGGACGACCTCCAGGTCAACACCGGGGAGTCCAGCGAAGACACCGGCCGGGTGCTGTCGGGCATGCTCGACGTGTTGGTGGCGCGGACCGCCGCCGACCCGGGGGAGATGCGCGACTGGGCGCGGCAGGACCGGATGGCCGTGATCAACGCGATGAGCGCCGAGGAGCACCCGACGCAGGCGCTGGCCGACCTGACCACCCTGCTGCGGCGCTTCGGTCGGATCGAGCACCTGCGGCTGCTCTACCTGGGCGAGGCGAACAACACCGCGACCGCGCTGGCCCTGGCGCTGACCCGCTTCCCCGGCGTCGAGCTGGAACTGCGCACCCCGGCGGGGTACGGGCTGCCGGCGGAGATCGCGGCGGTCGCGCGGGCGCAGGCGGAGCGCTGCGGCGCCCACCTCGTCGAACGGCACCACATGGACGACCTGCCGGGTGACCTGGACGCCATCTACACCACCCGGTGGCAGACCACCGGCACCAGCAAGCCCGACCCGGACTGGCGGGTGCGCTTCGCCCCGTTCCGGGTGGACCGGGAGCTGTGGCGGCGCAGCCCGCACGCGGTCTTCATGCACGACCTGCCGGCGCACCGGGGGGAGGAGGTGACCGCCGAGGTCCTGGACGGCCCGGCCAGCATCGCCTTCCAGCAGGCGGAGAACAAGCTCTACAGCGCGATGGCCGTGCTCGACTGGTGCCGGCCCGCCCCCGCCGGGTCCGCGTCGTGAGCGCGGTCGGGCACCCGGCGGCCACGTCCCGGCAGCCGGGGCGCCTGACCGGCAACCGCGACTTCCTGCTGCTCTGGGTCGGCTCCGGGGTCTCCGCGCTGGGTTCCCGGGCCACCTCGATCAGCTATACCCTGCTGGTCTTCTGGTCCACCGGATCGGCCACGGCGGCCAGCCTGGTGACCTTCGCCGCGCTGCTGCCCAACCTGGTGACCCAGTTACCGGCGGGGGCGCTGGTGGACCGCTGGGACCGTCGGCGGACCATGGTGTTCTGCAACGTCGGGCGGATCGTCGCGATCGGCAGCGTCGCGGTCGCGGTGGCCCGGGACTCGGTGTGGCTGCCGCACCTGATGGCGGTCGCGTTCGTGGAGGCCAGCCTGGGCATCTGCTACGCCCTGGCCGAACGCGCCGCGGTGTTCAACGTGGTCCCGGCCGACAGGTACGGCGCGGCGACGGCGGCAAACGAGTCGCGGGCCAACGCGGCCAGCATCCTCGGCCAGCCGGCCGGCAGCATGCTGTACACGTTGACGCGCTGGGCGCCCTTCGGCTTCGCCGTGCTGATGCACGTGATCTCGCTGGTCACCCTGCTGTTCGTGCGGCGGGACCTGCAGGCGCCGAAGGCGCGCGCGGACGAGCCCGGTGGCCTGCTGGCCCGGATGCGGGAGGGCTTCGTCTTCGTCTGGGGCCAGCTGTACCTGCGCCGTGCCCTCGGCCTCTTCGCGGCGAGCAACATCCTGTTCCAGGTGCTGGGCCTGGGCCTCCTGGTGATCGTCAAGAACCAGGGCGGCTCGCCATCCACGGTCGGGATGTTGCTCATGGTGAACAGCGTGTTCGGCATGGCCGGCGCGATGACCAGCAATTTCTACCTGAGGCGGTGGGGGATCCGCCGGATCATCATGGGGGTCAACATCGCCTGGGCGGTGCTGATGCCGCTGCTCGCGCTGGCGCCGAGACTCGTCGTCCTCGGCGCGATCTTCGCGTTGATCCATTACGGCGCCGGCATCAGCAACGTGGCCGGGATGTTGTACGTGCTCCAGAGCGCACCCGACCACCTGCGCGGGCGGGCCGGCTCGATCGTCATGCTGCTCAGCTCGGGAGCCAACTCGCTGGGGGCGCTGTTCGCGGGCCTCCTGCTCGACTCGACGAGCATCACCAGGGCCATGCTGATCGTGGGCGGGGCGATGGGGGTGATCGCGGTGCTCGCGGTGCTCGGCTTCGGCGGTCGGGCCCGGGCCGAGGCGGAGCGGGCCGAGGCCGCCGAGCGGGAGCGGGACCGCGGCGATATGGACGGAATATAGCGGAGCGGCAGAGCCTGGGAGGGATCGCACGGCTTGGGACGGTGAGGAGCCCCGGAATGAACGAGCACGCGAGCTGGAAACCGTTGGAGATCACCCCGGAGAGCGCCGGCTGCGCGCCGAGCGCCGAGGGCCTGGTCGGCCACCTCCGCGAGCTGGACCTGGCGGCGGTCCTCACCGCCGAGAAGGCGCTCGTCTTCCGTGGCTTCGGCGTCCGGCCGGAGACCCTGGACCCGGTGATGGACCTGCTGCTGCCGAGGCGACTGGCGTACGTGCACGGCAACTCGCCGCGCACGAAGGTGGGCCGCAACGTCTACACGTCCACCGAGTACCCGGCCCGCTACACGATCTCGATGCACAACGAGCTGTCGTACGCCGCCCGGTGGCCGGCCCGGCTGCTCTTCTTCTGCCAGATCGCGGCCGAGACCGGCGGCGCGACCCCGGTTGTCGACGCCGCGCTGTGGCTCGACTCGCTGGACCCGCAGCTGCGCGCGGACTTCGCCGGCGGCCTGCGCTACCAGCAGAACCTGCACGACGGGATGGGGCTGGGCAAGAGCTGGCGGGAGACGTTCGAGACCGACAGCCGCGACGAGGTCGAGGAGTTCCTCGCCGGCGCCGGCGCCACCTGGGAGTGGACCGCCGACGGGCTGCGGGTGATCCAGCTCCGGCCGGCCACGCTGCGGCACCCGGTCACCGGGGCCGAGGTGTGGTTCAACCAGGCGGACCAGTGGCACCCGGCCGGCCTGGACGACGACATCGCCAGGGTGATGACCCAGGTGATGGGCCCGGACGAGCTGCCCCAGTCGGTGACCTTCGCCGACGGCTCCCCGATCCCCGACGAGTACGTCACCCAGATCCGCGACCGGGGCCTGGAGGCCGCGGTCGACGTCGACTGGCGGGTCGGCGACCTGCTGCTGATCGACAACGTGCTGACCGCGCACGGCCGGCGCCCGTACACGGGCGACCGCCGGGTGCTGGTGGCGATGTCGGACTGACCGGCGCGACCGAGGAGATGCCCCAGATGTCCCCGCTCCGCCCGGCCGGCGGTGATCCCTGGCTGCGGGTGTTCCGGGGCGGCGCGCACGCGGGGCTGCGGTTGGTGTGCCTGCCGCACGCCGGCGGCTCGGCCGGTTTCTTCCAGACCTGGGCGGGTTCGCTGCCGGACTCCGTCGACCTGCTCGCCGTCCGGTACCCGGGTCGGCAGGACCGGCTCGCCGAGCCGTGCGTCGACCGGATGGACCTGCTCGCCGACCGGGTCACCGAATCGCTCGCCCCGTACCTGGACCGTCCCCTCGCCCTGTTCGGCCACAGCATGGGCGCCTCGGTCGCCTACGAGGTGGCCGTCCGGCTGGAGGAGCGGCTCGGCGTCGTGCCGACCCTCCTGTTCGTCTCGGGGCACGGGGCACCGCACGTCACCCGGATCGACCAGCACCCCGACCACCTCGACGACGAGGAGTTCCTCGCCCGGATCGCCGCGCTCGGCGAGGTGGATCCGGTGGTCTTCCGCTCGCCGAAGCTGCGGGAGCTGGTCGTGCCGGCGCTCCGGGCCGACCTGCGGCTGATCCACGGCTACCTGCCGCGTCCGCCGCGGACGGTGTCCGCGCCGATCACGGCGTACCTCGGCACGGGGGATCCGGCCTGCGACCGGGAATCGGTCTCCGCCTGGGCGGAGCTGACCACCGGTGGCTTCCGGCTGCGGGCGTTCCCCGGCGACCACTTCTATCTCGTACCGGCACGGGCGGAGCTGCTCGCGGACCTGACCGCGCAGCTCGACGACCGGCCGGGCGCACCCCGTGCCGCGGCATCCGTGGCCGCGCACCTGACCTGACCGGCACCGCCGGAACCGCACCGTGGAGGGCACATCGTGACCGCACCGGACGTCGAGGCGACGCCGCAGCCGCTCGTGGACGTGGACCAGGAACGCCACGCGCGCTTCCGTACCTCCTTCGAGGCGGTGACGGACTTCGGGCGACGGGTGCTGGCGGCCCGGTTGGCCGCCGCCGGCGTCCTGCCCGCTTCCGGCACCAGCGCCGGACGGGAGGAGATCCTGGCCCGGCTCGCGGTGGCACCCGGCTACCAGCGGCTCGGCGACGCCCTGCTCGACCTGCTGGAACGCGCCGACCTGCTGCGTCGGCACGGCGACGGGCTCGCCGTCACCGCACGGGTCGCCGAGGCGGCCGGGTTCGCCGAGGACGACGCGGTCGACGCGTCGGCGGCGGCGCTGCGCCGGGAGCACCCGGAGGCCGCCGGATACGTGCCGCTGCTGGTCGCCTGCCAGACGCAGCTGGTCGAGGTGGTACGGGGCGACCGGCCGGCGAACGAGGTGCTCCTTCCGGGCGGTTCGGCCGACCTGGTCTCCGCGATCTACCGGGACAACGTCCAACTGGACTTCTACAACCGGCTCTGCGCGGCGCGGGTGCGGGAGCACGTCCGGCAGTTCCTCCGACGCTATCCCCGGTCCTTCGTCCAGGTCATGGAGGTGGGGGCCGGCACCGGCGGCACCACCGGGCCGGTGCTGGACGCCCTGGCGGACCGGGCGGAGCGACTGCGGTACTTCTACACCGACGTGGGTCCCGCGTTCCTGCGGCTGGGGCGGCAGCGCTTCGGCGTCGGCCGGCCCCACGTCGACTTCGCCCGCTACAACGTGGAGGGCGCACCCGAGGACCAGGGCTTCGAACCCGGTTCGATGGAGGTCGTCCTGGCCAGCAATGTCCTGCACGCCACCATGCGGATCTCCACCGCGCTGCGGCACTGCCACGCGCTGCTCAAGCCGGGCGGCATCCTGGTGATCAACGAGATGACCAGCCGCCTCGACTACAACACGCTGACCTTCGGCCTGGCCGAGGGATGGTGGCGGCACGCGGAGGACGAGCCGCGGGTGCCGGCGTCCCCGCTGCTGGACGTGGCGGGCTGGCGGGCGGCGCTGGGCCGGGCCGGCTTCGTCGACGTGCGGGCGCACGCCGTGCCCGGGCTCGACGCCGCCGAGCAGGTGCAGACGATGTTCGTGGCGACGGCCACGGGGGCGTCCGGGTCGTCCCGCTGACGTTCCGCCCCTGCGCGTACGCCCCGGACCGGGGCCGCGTCCGCCGGGCCGCGCCTCGCGGTCGCCGTGCGGTCGGGGCCCCGGTACGGGTGCGCGCGACCCCTGCCGGCGCACGTACCGGTACGGGAACCCGGTAGGTCCTTGCCGGCACCCCTAAAAGTTCCGGCAAGATCTTTCGTTCGCGAATATTCGGTGATATCAATCTCGCACTCGATTCCTCTACCCCCGGAGTGCGACGTGCGGAGAACCCGTCTCGTTTCCCTCGCCCTGAGCCTGGCCACGGCTCTCGGCGTCAGCCTCACCCTGGCCGCGCCCGCCCAGGCCGCGCCCGCCGACCGCTACGTGGCGCTCGGCGACTCGTACGCCTCGGGCGTGGGCGCCGGCAGCTACACCAGCGAGAGCGGTTCCTGCCAGCGCAGCACCAACGCCTACCCGGCCCTGTACGCCGCCAACATCAAGCCCGCGTCGTACCGCTCGGTCGCCTGCTCCGGCGCCACCACCACCAGCCTGATCAACACGCAGCTGTCGGCGCTCAGCTCCACCACCACCCTGGTCAGCGTCACGGTCGGCGGCAACGACGTCGGCTTCGCCAACATCATGTCCACCTGCGTGCTCCAGGGCACCACGCAGTGCGTGGCCGCCGTGCAGGCCGCCGAGGACAAGGCCCGCGCCCAGCTGCCCGGCCTGCTGCGCAACGTCTACAACGGCATCAAGACCCGGGCGCCCTCGGCCCGGGTGGTGGTCGTCGGGTACCCGGTCTTCTACCAGCTCGGCACCGTCTGCGTCGGCCTGAGCGCCACCTCGCGGGCGAAGATCAACGAGGGCATCAACCTGGTGGACGACATCACCCGCACCGCCGCCGTCGCCGCCGGCTTCAAGTTCGCCGACGTGCGGTCGCAGTTCGTCGGGCACCAGCTGTGCAGCTACGGCGAGAAGTGGCTGCACGCCCTCAACTACACCAACCTCGGCGTCTCCTACCACCCGACCGCGGCCGGCCAGTCCGGCGGTTACTACCCGGTCTTCCGCTCCGTCGCGGGCTGACCGGCGCGCTCCGGCGTCCGGGCGGTCCCGGTCCCGCCCCCCTCGGGGCCGGGAGCGTCCAGGGCGGGAGGACGGGGCACGGTCGCCCGCGCGGCGACCGTGCCCCGTCCGACCATCCGGCGTTCCGGTCGACGGAACGCCGGACGGCCGGAACGACCCCGGGGCGAGGGTGCCGGGGCCGCCCCGGTCAGCACCGGACGATCGTGGAGTTGCTCAGCCCGACGTTGCTGATGGTCAGGCCGTCCGCGCAGGGGTTCTCCACGATCCGGCTGTTCACCAGGGTGAAGTTGCGCAGCGTGATGTCCCGGTTGCCGGGGAACTCGGTGCGCTCGGCCAGCCGCACCTCGCCGCCGCCGCTGATCGTGCCGCCCCCGGCCGCGATGTCCACCCCCTGGCAGTTCTCGATCAGGATCGCGTTGTTTCCGGTGTTGGCGATGTCCACCCGGTCGATGGTGGCCCCGCCGGACTCGGAGACGCAGAAGATCCCCCGGCCGCCGCCGCGTGCCCGGACGGTGCCCACCCGGACGTTGGTCGGGTAGCCGGAGCCCACCCGCCCGTTGCGGTTGGCCATCCGGAAGGCGGCGTACCCGGTGCCGGCGCCGGCGTTCTCGGCGTCGACGGTGGTGACCGTGGCGTTGATCGTCTGGTTGAGCAGCAGGCCCGACTCGCCCACGTCGCGCGCCGTGACGGTGCCGATGGTCAGCCCGTCCACGCCGTACGTCTCGACCGCGTGGGAACTGGCGCCGGAGACGTACGCGCTGTCGATGCGGACGTTGCGGCTCCACTGGCTGGTGTCCCCGCGGTTGTCGATCCGGATCCCGAGCCCGCTGCCGAGCCGCATGTCGATCCGGCCGAGGACGACGTCCGTGACGTTGCGCAGGAAGATCCCGTAGAGCGGGGTGCCGGTGACGGTGAGGTGCCCGACCTCGACGTGGCTGGTGCCGCGGGAGTAGATGGGCGCCTGGTCACCGCTGCCCGAACCGGTGACGTTGATGGTGCCGCACACGTCGATCGCCGTGTAGCTGGGCAGGGAGATCCGTGAGCCGGCGCTCATCGAGCCGGAGCCGCGGACGACAACGCGCTGCTTGCTGGTCCGCCCGGCGCTGAGGCTGTTCACCGCGGCCTGGACGGCGGCCCGCATGTCGCTGCCGGTGTAGACCGTGGTGCCGCCGTTGCGGGCGGTCCAGGTGCCGCCGCTGAGCACCGCCTCGGCCTGGAACGCGCCGCTGCCGCAGCCGGCACCGCCGGAGCCGAGGCTGATCAGTTGCCACTGCTGGTTGGCGCCGTCGAGATCCTGGTACTGCGAGATCGTCGCACCGTCCGCGGTGGACCACTGCCACACGTCGAGCGCCTTGTTCGAGTGCCGGTTGACGAGGCGGACGTATCCGCCGGCGCTGTCGGCGAGCCGGAAGTGCTGCCGGGTGTTGCCGCTGGCGGCGGTGTTCTGGACGAGCGGCACCCCGTCCTCGGCGCTCGGCAGTTCCAGCACCTTGCCGCTGTGCGCCGAACGGATCTGGTGGTAGCCGCCGCCCACGTCGACGAACCGCCACTGCTGCACGGCCAGGTCGTTGCGGGTGAACTGGTTGACCGGCGCGCCGTCGGCGGTGGACCAGCCCCACAGGTCCATGGCCTTGCCGCTGTGCCGGTTGACGAGGACGTAGTTGGCGCCGGGGTCGACCGTGGCCGCCGCGGCGGGTCGCGGACCGACGGCCACGGCGGCGCCGACGAGCGTCAGCACGGCCGTGGCCACCAGGCCGAGGCGTCGACGGGCGGGCTTCCTGTTCGGGTCGGGGGACGTCATGCGGCTCCTTCGGCTGGCGCGGGGTGGCGGGAGGGGTGCGCGACCGCCCCGTCGAGGTCGCTAGTAATCCACTCCCGTCGATGCAAAGGCAATGGTAAGCGCTTTCCCTCGTCGGCGCGAAGGTCGCCGGCGCGATGTTCCTCGTGGCCCGGCCGGCTCACGGGCGACGAGCCTGCCCGGCGCAGGAGCAGGTTCCGCCCCGGCGCTGGTCACGGCGCCGTGTACGCTCCCGACGGTCGGGTCCTCGCCGACGCCGGCACCGGCCCCGGGCCCGCCGTCGCCGACCTGGACGACGCGGTCCTGCGCCGGCACCGCGACGCGCTGCGGATGCGCACCGACCGGGCCGCCGTCCCGGCGGGCAGCCCACCACGTGAGGAGAACCTGTGACCGGCACCGGCACGATCGCTGTCCACGGCGACGACGGGTTGAGCCCGGGCGGGGCGGTGTCGCCGCCGATCGTGCAGAGCGCCACCTTCAGCGCCGAGTCCGACGAGCAGTTCGCCGCCGTCGCCACCGAGACCCGGGGCCACGCCTTCTACACGCGCTACGGCAACCCGAACCACGCGCAGGTCGCCGCCGTGGTCGCCCAGCTGGAGGGCGCCGAGGCGGGCATGGTCACCGCCTCGGGGATGGGCGCGATCAGCACGATCGCCCTGGCCCTGCTCTCCGCCGGGGACCACGTCATCGTGCAGCGCAGCACGTACGGCGGCACGACGTCCCTGGTCACCGGCCTGCTGGCCCGCTTCGGGGTGGCCTTCACCCAGGTGGACCAGACGGACACCGACGCCTTCGTCCGGGCGCTGCGCCCGCAGACCCGGCTGGTCCTGGTGGAGACCCCGAGCAACCCCCTGCTCGAACTGACCGACCTGGCCGCCGTCGTCGAGCTGGCGCACGCCAACGACGCGCTGGTCGCTGTCGACAACACCTTCGCCACCCCGGTCAACCAGCGGCCGGCGGAGTTCGGCGCCGACCTGGTCTGGCACAGCGGGACGAAGTACCTCGGCGGGCACTCCGACGTCTCGGCCGGGGTGATCGTCGGCTCCGCCGACCTGGTCGACCGGGTCTGGCAGACCGCCGTCGTCACCGGCAGCACGCTCGGCCCCATCGACGCCTGGCTGCTGCTGCGGGGCATCCGCACCCTGTCGCTGCGGGTGGACCGGCACAACGCCAACGCGCTGGCCCTGGCCCGGGCGGTCGAGGGTCACCCCGCCGTGCGGCGGGTCCGCTACCCGGGGCTGCCGACGCATCCCCAGCACGAGCTGGCCGGCCGGCAGATGACCGGCTTCGGCGGGGTGCTCGGCGTCGAGCTGCGCGACGGGCGGGCGGCGGCCGGGCTGCTCGACGGCCTCCGCCTGGCCAAGCGGGCGGCCAGCCTGGGCAGCGTCAGCACCCTCGTGGTGCACCCGCGCTCGATGTGGGCCGGGATCGTCGACGCCGAGCAGTTGGCCGCCACCGGCATCGGCGAAGGGCTCGTCCGGGTCTCCACCGGCATCGAGGACACCGAGGACCTCGTCGCGGACTTCCTGGCGGCCCTCGACGCGGCGGACCGGGCGGAGTAGCGTCCCGCCCGGCCGCGCGGGTCAGCGGTCCGGGCTCCCGGCCGGCGCCATCACCCGCAGCGCGTTGGCGTCCAGGCCGATCCGGATCGGCGTACGGCCGCACAGCTCGCCGTCGACCTCGACGCGCGCCGGCCGGTCGGTCTCCAGCCACAGCTCCCCGACGGCGAGGAACGGCTCGTCGCCGACGGAGCGCCGGTGCCCGGTCGCCGCGTTGCGGGCGGTGTCGCGCACCAGCCCCCACCGGTTCGCCCCGCCGACCGGGTACGCGACCAGCAGCCGGTCGTCGGCGTCGGCGTCGGCGGCGATCGGGCGCCCGGCGTGGAAGCCGCCGTTGGCCACGTACACCTGGTGGGTGAGGAACTCGTGCCGGGCGTCCCCGGCGCGGACGGTGACGCGCAGCGGGCGGTGCCGGGCCAGCAGGGCCAGGGCGGTGAGCGGGTACGCCAGCCGGCCGGTGACCCGCTTCAGGCGCGGCGGCGTGCGCAGCATGATGTCGGCGGAGAGGCCGACGCCGACGTGGTTGGTGAACCGCATGTCGCCGGCGAGGCCCAGGTCGACGTCGATCACCGTGCCGCCGGCCAGCACGTCGACGGCCCGGTCGAGCTCCAGCGGCACGCCGACGGTGCGGGCGAAGTTGTTGGTGGTGCCCAGCGGCAGCAGGCCGAGCGCCATGTCGCGGTGGGCGAGCGCCCGCGCGGCGGCGCTGAGGGTGCCGTCCCCGCCGCCGGCCACCAGCAGGTCCGGCCCGAGGTCGACGGCCGCGGCGAGGGCGCGTTCGAGCTGGCCGGGCTGCTCGACGGGGTGGTCGCCCAGCAGGTGGAAGCCGGCCGCCGTCAGCCGGGCCCGGGCCTGTTCGTGCAGTTGGCGGCCCCGGCGGGAGTGGGCGTTGACGACGAGGACGGCCCGCCGGTTACGCCGGATGGCCGCGCCCAGTTCCTGCTTCGTCCGCATGGGCCCCGACCCTATCGGCATCCGGGACGCCGGCACGAGGACGACAGGATCGCAGACATAGAAGGTCCTCGACGTAATGGTTAGGGTGTCGGGAAGGAAGGTTCCCACCCGGAGGTGTTGATGCGAACACAGGTGATCCGCGCGGTCGGCGTCCTGACGGCGGGAGGGGCCCTGGTGGCCCTCGGCGCCACCGGCGCGCAGGCCGGCCCGGTCGTGCCGCGGCACGCCGTGGTCGTCTGCCAGAGCGCCAGCTTCTACGCCAACTACGACTCGGCGAGCGGCCCGCACGGGTTCAAGCGCACGCTGGAGTACGGCAACAAGATCGGCCACACGCCCGGCGCGCATCCCGTCTACAACGGCTGGGCCGCCACCTTCGACTTCGGGCCCAACGACTGGGGCTACGTGCGCAGCGAGTGCATCGGGGGGTACGACTCGTGGTGAGCGGGGGATTGCCGCGCCGCCTCGGCGCGTTGCTGGCGACCGTCTGCGCCGTGCTGGCGCTCAGTGCGACGCCCGGGCACGCCGCGAACGGGACGATCGGGCAGCGCGAGGAGGTGTGCTCCCAGGACCTCTTCGTCCGCACCGCCCCGGTCGGCGCGTGGATGGGCACCCTCTACCGCGGCCAGACGTTCCTCGTCGAGGGGCCGCGCAGCGGCGGCTACGTCTACGGCTTCGCCTACGGGCACGTCAACCGGCGCGGGTGGGTGCAGGACGGCTGGTTCTGCTGACCTCGCCCGGCGCGTGACGCGCGGAGCCCCGGGTGGCGCCCGGGGCTCCGTGGGGCCCGGCGAATCGTCCCCGGCTCACCGGGACGGCGTCAGCCGCCCGGTACGCCGCCGGTGGGCGCGGATCAGGTCGGCGTAGCGCAGGCCGCTCGCCTTGACCGTCCGGCGCTGGGTGGGGTAGTCGACGTGCACCAGCCCGAAGCGCTTGTCGTACCCGTACGACCACTCGAAGTTGTCGAGCAGTGACCACACGAAGTAGCCCGCCAGCGGCACGCCCCGGTCGACCGCCGCCGCGCACGCCGCGAGGTGCCGCTCCAGGTGGTCGGTCCGCTCCCGGTCCTCGACGGTGCCGTCGGCGCCGACCTCGTCCCGCCACGCCGACCCGCTCTCGGTGACGATCACCCGCGCCGGGGCGTACTCCTCGGTCACCGCGACCAGCAGCTGTTCCAGCCCGGCAGGGTACGCCTCCCAGCCCATCGCCGTGCAGACCGCGCCCGGCACCGGCAGCTGGCGGGCGTACGGCGGCGGCCCCGCCGGGTCGTCGGCCACCACCTGACGGAAGTAGTAGTTCAGGCCGAGGTAGTCGGTGGGCGTGGCGACGACGGCCAGGTCGTCGCCGCGGACCGGCGGCTCGACGCCGTACGTGGCGACCATGTCGGTCGGGTAGCCGCGTCCGTGCAGCGGGTCGAGCCACCACCGGTTGACGTGGCCGTCCATCCGCCGGGCGGCGGCCACGTCCTCGGGCCGGTCGCTCGCCGGCTCGCAGGGGCTGGGGTTGAGCACGATCCCGACGGAGGCGGGCCGGGCGGCGGCGGCCCGGATCGCCCGGGTGGCCAGCCCGTGCCCGAGCAGGACGTGGTGCGAGGCGCGCACCGCCCGGGCCAGGTCCCGCTCGCCGGGTGCCATCCGGCCCTCCAGGTGCCCGATCCAGGACACGCAGAGCGGCTCGTTGACGGTGGTCCAGTCGACGACCCGGTCGCCGAGGCGGGCGGCCACGACGGCGGCGTAGTCGGCGAACGCCTCGGCGGTGCCGCGCTCCGGCCAGCCGCCCCGGTCCTGCAAGGCCTGCGGCAGGTCCCAGTGGTAGAGCGTCACGAACGGCCGGATCCCCGCCGCCAGCAGGGCGTCGACCAGCCGGTCGTAGAAGTCCAGGCCCTTCGGGTTGACCCAGCCGACGCCGTCGGGCCGCACCCGGGGCCAGGCCACCGAGAACCGGTACGCGTCCACCCCGAGCTGCCGCATGAGCGCCACGTCCTGCGGCCACCGCTGGTAGTGGTCGCAGGCCACCGCGCCGGTGTCGCCGTTGTCGACGGCGCCCGGCACGTCGCAGAAGGTGTCCCAGATGGACGGCGCGCGGCCGTCGGCGCGGACGGCCCCCTCGATCTGGTACGCGGCGGTGGCGACCCCCCAGAGGAAGTCGGGCGGCAGCGTGGACAGGTCCGGCACGGGTGGGCTCTCCTTCGGATGTGCGGCCGACATGGCCTCGTGTGCGGCCGTCATGGCCTCACCTGACGGCGCCGGCGGTGAGGCCGGCGACGAAGTAGCGCTGCAACGCCAGGAAGCCGGCCACCACCGGGACGCTGACCACCAGCGACGCGGCCATCACCTGGTTCCAGTAGACGTTGAACTGGGTGGAGTAGCCCTGGAGGCCGACGGCGAGGGTGCGGCTGCCCTCGTCGGTCATCACCGAGGCGAAGAGCACCTCGCCCCAGGCGGTCATGAAGGCGTAGACGGCGACCGCGACGACACCCGGCACCGCCGTCGGCAGGATGACCCGGAACAGCGTCCGGAGCGGGCCGGCGCCGTCGACCTGCGCCGCCTCGTCGAGGCCGCGGGGGATCGAGTCGAAGTAGCCGACCAGCATCCAGATCGAGAACGGCAGGGAGAACGTCAGGTAGGTGATGATCAGCCCGGTGCGGCTGGCGTACAGCTGGATGCCGGTGGCGGTGCCGAGGTTGACGTAGATCAGGAACAGCGGCAGCAGGAAGAGGATCCCGGGGAACATCTGGGTGGAGAGCACGGTCACCGAGAACAGCCCCCGGCCCCGGAAGCGGTACCGGCTGACGGCGTACGCCGCGAAGATCGCCACGGTGACGGAGAAGAGCGCCGCCACGGTCGAGACGACCAGGCTGTTGACCAGGTAGCGACCCAGCGGCACGGTCGACCACATGTCGACGAAGGCCTGCGCGGTCGGGCGCCGGGGCCACCAGGTGAAGCTGCCCTGCACGTCCTGCAACGGCTTGAGCGCCGAGCTGAGCATGACGTAGAGCGGGACGAGCACGAAGAGCGCGAGCAGGGTCAGCACGATCCGGCGGGCCCAGCGCTCGGCGGCGGTCTCACGCATCGTTCCTCCGGCGGTTGGTGACCAGCAGGTAGCCGGCGGTGACCAGGAGCAGGAACAGCAGCAGCGCCACGGACATCGCCGAGCCCGCGCCGAAGTCCCAGGTCTTGAAGGAGCTGCGGTAGATGTGCAGGGAGATCAAGTTCGCCTGCTCCGGCGCCGAGCCGCCGAAGAGCACGTACGGGGTGTTGAAGTCGTTGAAGGTCCAGAGGAACAGCACCAGCACCAGCACCAGGTTGACCGGGCGCAGCATGGGCAGCGTCACCGAGCGCAGCCGCCGCCAGAATCCGGCCCCGTCCATGGCGGCGGCCTCGTACAGCTCGCCGGGGATGTTCTGCAGGCCGGCCATCAGGCAGAGGAAGGCGAACGGCCAGGACCGCCAGACCGAGACGGTCAGCAGCGCGACGAAGCTGTTCTCCCCGATCAGCCAGAACGGCCGGTCGTCGAGGAGGTGTAGCTGGTCGACCAGCACGTGGTTGACCAGGCCGGTGTCCCGCTGGAAGAGGAAGCTCCAGGTGATCACGGCGGTGTAGACGGGCAGCGCGTACGGGGTGAGGAAGAGCGCGCGCAGCACGCCACGGCCGCGGAAGGGGCGTTGCAGCAGCACGGCGGCGGTGGCGCCGAGCACCCAGGAGAGCCCGACCGAGGCCACCGTGTAGCCGACGGTCACCCCGAAGGAGTGCAGCAGCTCGGCCCCGACCGCCGAGTCGACGTCGAGCACCACGCGGTAGTTCTCCCAGCCCACGAAGGGCGCGGTGGACCAGTCGCGGATGTGGAACTGGGTCAGCTCGCGCAGGCTCATCCACGCCCCGACGAGCATCGGGACCACGTGGATCGCCAGCTCCAGCACGACGGCCGGGGCGAGCAGCAGGTACGGCAGCAGCGACCGGCGGCGGCCGGGTGACCGTCGGTCCGTCGGGGTCGCCGCGCGGCGGGCGGGCCGCTCCGGTGCGGCGACGTCCCGGGAGGGCGTGGTGGTGGACATCGTGGTCCTCTCGCTGGGTGGCCGTGGGAGGGTCGGCGTCCCTCCCACGGCCACCGGTCCGGCGGGTCAGCGCATCTGCTGCTGGGCCCGGGTCAGCTTCTGCCGGACGCTCTCCTCGGTGATCGGTTTGCCGCCAGCGGCCTCGGCGAAGAGTTCCTTGATGGCGGTGCCGACGAGGGTCTCGAAGGTGCTCTCGTCGGGCACCTGCGGCAGTGGCGCCGCCGTGGTGGCGAGGGTCTGCTGGAGCACCTTCTGCTCCGGGGCGGCGAACGCCGGGTCGTTCGCCACGGTGGAGACGGCGGGCAGCGAGCCGTACGTCCTGTTCAGCGCCACCTGCTCGGCGTCGCTGGTCATGAACTTGACGAACTCCAGCGCGGCGTCGGTGTTCTTCGTGTGCTTGAACACCGCGAGGTTGATCCCCGCGACCATGCTGTTGACCTTCCTGCCGCCCGCCGGCGGGGTGGCCGGGAACGGCACGGGGGCGATCCCGTACGCGTCGGGGGCCATGTTCTGCGACTTCAGGTTGGACCCGGCGGCCTGCCAGAGCAGCATGGCGGCCTTGCCGTTGGCGAAGTCGGAGACCGACTGGTTCTGCGCGTACTCGGCGTTGCTCGGGTTGACGATCTTGTCGACGGCCATCAGGTCGACGTACCGCTTGACGGCGGCGACGTTCTGCGGGGTGTCGAAGGTCGGCTTGCCGGCGGAGTCGAACCACTCGCCGCCGTACTGCTGGCTGAAGGTGAAGGCGTGGTGGGCGTTCTCCGACGGGTTGGCCCCCTCGACGGCGAGGCCCCAGCGGCCGCCGCCGGTGAGCTTGCGCCCGACCTCGGCCACCTGTTCCCAGGTGGTGGGCGGGCTGGTGACGCCGGCGTCGGCGAACGCCTTCTTGTTGTAGTAGAGGGCGTAGGCGAGGCTGTAGAGCGGCACCGCGGCCGGCGGTTTGCCGGGCGCGCCGGCGGCGGCCAGCGCCGCGGGCACGAACCGGTCCTTCCCGCCGACCTTGGCGAGGGTGGCGTCGTCGAACTCGACCAGCGCGCCGGTGGCCTGCAACGACGCCGACCAGGTGTTGCCGATGTTGACCACGTCCGGGCCCTGGCCGGAGGTGGCGGCGGTGAGCAGCCGGTTGAGCAGGTCCGACCAGGGCACCACCTCGACGTTGACCTTGATGCCGGTCTGCTGCTCGAACTTGTCCAGTTCCGGCTGGAGGGTCTGCTTGTCGGCCTCCAGGCTGGCGCCCTGGTTGCTGGCCCAGTAGGTGAGGGTCTTCCCGGCTGCGCCGGAGGAGCCGCCGGAGTCGCCGCAGGCGGTCAGTGTGGTGGCGGCCAGCACGGCCGCCGTGAGTATCGCGAGGTGTCGTCTCGACACGTTCGGCCCTTCCGTTGCACGTGGTGGGGGTCGCCGGCGTCGCGTCGGGGAACGGGGGTGACGGGCGGCGGCGGACGGTGGGCGGGGCACGCCGGCGGGGGCCGGCGCTCCAGAAGTTCCATCACGACTTAATGAATGTGGTCATTAAAGTGGTTGGCCGAGAGGTCGTCAAGCACGGGGTCGTACAGTCGCTCCGGACGGCCGAGGGGATCGAGGTGGCAGGTGGAGCTGGCGCGCGCGACCAACCGGGGCGTCCGGCTGCGAAACCGGTCCGCCCTGCTGTCGAAGGTCTTCCTGGACGGCCCGCTCACCCGGCAGGACCTGGTCCGCAGCACGGGGCTGAGCCAGCCGGCGGTCAGCAACGTGGTCGGCGACCTGATCGACGAGGGGCTGATCGCCGAGGCGGGCGCCGCCGAGTCCGACGGCGGCCGGCCCAGCATGATGCTGCGGGTCGCGCCGCGGTTCGCCTTCGTCGTCGGCGTGGACGTCGGCGAGACCCGGGTCCGGGTGGAGCTGTTCGACTTCGCGATGACCCAGCTGGCCAGCGTCGCGTACCCGCTCGATCCGCGGCGGACGGAGCCGGCGGAGGTGGCCGGGCACGTGCTGGCCGGCATCGACGCGGTCACCGCCCGGGCCGGGGTGGCCGTCGACGAGGTGCTCGGCGCCGGCATCGGCGTCTCCGGGGTGGTCGAGCAGGGCCGGGAGGCCGTGGTGCACGCCCAGTCGCTCGGCTGGGACCGGGTGCCGTTGGAGCGGCTGATCGCGGCGGGCACCGACCTGCCGCTGCACATCGACAACGGGGCGAAGACGCTCGGCCAGGCGGAGATGTGGTTCGGCGCGGGCCGGGGGGCCCGGCACGCCGTCTTCGCGCTGGTCGGTTCGGGGATCGGCACCGCCGTGGTGACCAACGGGGTGACCTACCGGGGCGCCTCCAGCAGCGCGGGGGAGTGGGGGCACACCACCCTCATCTACGGCGGGCGGCCCTGCCGCTGCGGAGGCCGCGGCTGCCTGGAGGCGTACGTCGGCGCGGAGGCCGTCATCGACCGCTACCGGGAGGCCCGGGGCGGCCACCCGGTCCCGGGCGGGGACGAGGAGTCACAGCTGGCCGCCCTGATCGACGCGGCCGACACCTCGGCGGCCGCCCGGCGGGTGCTGGACGAGACGGCCGAGTACCTCGGTGCCGGGGTGGCCAACCTGATCAACCTGTTCAACCCGGAGCGGGTCGTGCTCGGGGGCTGGGCCGGCATGGCGCTGGGCGGCCTGCTGCCGGCCGTCCGGGAGGCCGCCGGCCGCCAGGCGCTGCGGCAGCCGTACGAGCAGGCCTCGATCGAGCTGGGCCTGCTGGGCGTCGACGCGGTGGCGCTCGGCGCGGCGACGCTCCCGATCGCCCGGCTGCTCACGGCGGGCGGGGTGCGGTCGGCGAACCGGCGGGTTACCGAACAAATCGAACTTCACGGATAAATAACAGCGTTATTTATCGATGCCTTGACGGCTGCGCAACGGCGCCGCAACACTCGGACGAGAGCGCTCTCTCCCATTCCGGCACCGGCCGGCGTACGCCACCCGCATCGCTGCGGCCCCCTTCGTCATCCCGTCACGCCCGAGGTCAGCGACCCTCTATCGACAGGCGAAGTCATGACATCTCGCGCCATATCCGTACGCCCGACGCCGCCGCCGGGGCGACCCGCCCGGCGGTTGCTCATCGGTCTCGCGCTGCTCCTCGTCGCGGCGCTCACCCCCGCCGCGACGCCCCCGGCGCAGGCCGCCCCGAGCCTGCTGTCCCAGGGACGGCCCGCGACCGCCTCGTCGACGGAGAACGCCGGCACCCCGGCGGCCGCCGCGGTCGACGGCGACGCCGGCACCCGCTGGGCCAGCGCCTTCAGCGACCCGCAGTGGATCCAGGTCGACCTCGGCGCCCGGGCCAACCTCAGCCAGGTGGTCCTGTCCTGGGAGGGCGCCTACGGCCGGGCCTTCACGATCCAGACCTCCGACGACGGCGCGGCCTGGACGACCGTGCACAGCACCACCGCCGGCACCGGCGGCACCCAGACCCTGGACGTCGCGGGCGCCGGCCGGTACGTCCGGATGCACGGCACCGCGCGCGGCACCGGCTACGGCTACTCCCTCTGGGAGTTCCAGGTCTACGGGGAGGCCGGCGGCACCGCGCCCACCTGCGGCAGCGCCAACGTCGCCCAGGGCCGGCCGGCCACCGCGTCGTCGGTGGAGAACGCCGGCCTCCCCGCCTCGGCGGCGGTCGACGGCAACCCGGGCACCCGCTGGGCCAGCGCCGCCGCGGACCCCCAGTGGCTGCGGGTGGACCTGGGCTCCGTGCGGTCGATCTGCCGCGTGGTGCTGGCCTGGGAGGCCGCCCACGCGCGGGCGTTCCAGCTCCAGACCTCGGTCGACGGCAGCGCCTGGACCACCGTGTACGGCACCACCACCGGCACCGGGGGCAGCCAGTCGCTCGCCGTCACCGGCAGCGGCCGCTACCTGCGGGTGTACGGCACGGCGCGAGCCACCACCTACGGCTACTCGCTCTGGGAGCTGGCGGTGAACGTGCCGGGCGACGACGCCCCGCCGGTGGAGCCCACCGACCCCCGCAACCCGAACTTCGGGCCGAACACCTTCGTCTTCGACCCGTCCACCCCGACCGCCACCATCCAGAGCCGGCTGAACACGATCTTCACGCAGCAGGAGCGCAACCAGTTCGGCCCCGAGCGCTACGCCGTGCTGTTCAAGCCCGGCACCTACACCGCCGACGTCAACCTCGGCTTCTTCACCCAGGTCGCCGGTCTCGGCATGAGCCCGGACGACGTCAACCTCAACGGCCACGTACGCGCCGAGGCGTTCTGGATGGGCGGCAACGCCACGCAGAACTTCTGGCGGGCCGCCGAGAACCTCTCGGTGACCCTGCCGGCCGGGGTGACCGTGGAGCGGTGGGCGGTCTCGCAGGCCGCGCCGTACCGGCGGATGCACCTGCGCGGCGCGCAGAACCAGATCCAGCTGTGGAACGGCGGCGACGGCTGGTCCAGCGGCGGCCTGATGGCCGACACCAGGATCGACGGCCTGGTCGTCTCCGGGTCGCAGCAGCAGTGGTACTCGCGCAACAGCGAGTTCGGCGGCTGGACCGGCTCGGTGTGGAACATGGTCTTCCAGGGCGTCACCGGCGCCCCGCCGCCGCACTTCCCCAACCCCTCGCACACCGTCATCCCGCAGACCCCCCAGGTGCGGGAGAAGCCCTTCCTCTACGTCGACGGCACCGGCGAGTACCGCGTCTTCGTGCCCGCGCTGCGCACCAACTCCACCGGCACCAGCTGGTACGGCAGGACCCCGGCCGGCTCGTCCATCTCCCTCAGCCAGTTCTACGTCGTGCGGCCGGGCACCGGCGCGGCCACCATCAACGCCGCGCTCGCCCAGGGCCGGCACCTGCTGTTCACCCCGGGCGTGCACCGGGTCACCGAGCCGATCCGGGTGGACCGCCCCGACACGGTGGTCCTCGGCCTCGGCCTGGCAACCGTCCAGGCCGACAACGGCGCCGTCGCGATGCGGGTCGCCGACGTGGACGGCGTGAAGGTGGCGGGCATCATGTTCGAGGCCGGCCAGGTGAACTCGCCGGTGCTCATGGAGGTCGGCCCGCCCGGCTCGGCGGCGAGCCACGCGGCCAACCCGACCTCGCTGCACGACGTCTTCTTCCGCATCGGCGGGCCGGGCGTCGGCCGGGCCACCAACACGTTGACCGTCAACAGCGACCACGTGATCGGTGACCACATGTGGCTCTGGCGCGCCGACCACGGCGACGGGGTCGGCTGGACGGTGAACACCGCCGACACGGGCCTGACGGTCAACGGCGACGACGTGACCATGTACGGCCTCTTCGTCGAGCACTACCAGCGGTACCAGACGGTGTGGAACGGCAACGGGGGCCGGACGTACTTCTACCAGAACGAGATGCCGTACGACCCGCCGAACCAGGCCGCCTGGATGAACGGGGCCACCCGCGGCTACGCGGCGTACAAGGTGGCCGACTCGGTGAGCACCCACCAGGCGTGGGGGATGGGCAGCTACTGCTACTTCAACGTCGACCCCTCGGTCGTCGCCGACCGGGCCATCGAGGCACCGACGAGCCCGAACGTCCGGTTCACCAACATGGTCACCGTCTCCCTCGGTGGCGTGGGCACCATCAACCGGGTGGTCAACGGCACCGGCGGCACCGCCAACGCGGCCAATCAGCAGGTGTACCTCACGACCTACCCGTGACCCGTACGGCGGCGGGCCCGGCCGGATCGTCCCGGCCGGGCCCGCGCCCCTTCCTGCGCCCCGCGATCCCCGGACCGGCCCGCCGGATGGCCAGCGTCACTTCACCGAATAAAACATTGCAGGACCTGCAAGATCGCTAGTAGGGTCCTCGCGTGACATCCGCCGGAACCGAACCCGCTCCCGGGCGGCGCGACCGCAAGAAGCGCCAGACCCGGGCCGCGCTGACCGAGGCGGCCCTGCGCCTGGTGGCCGAGCGCGGACTGGCCCAGGTGACGGTGGAGGAGATCAGCGAGGCGGCCGACGTCTCCCCGCGCACCTTCTTCAACTACTTCGCCTGCAAGGACGACGCCCTGGTCGGCGACCAGGCGGACCACGCGGCGCGCCTGGTCGCCCGGCTGGCCGCCGTGCCGCCCGAGGTGCCGGTGCTGACCGCGCTGCGGACCGCCCTCGACGAGGTCATCGACGAGGTGCGCGCCGAGCGTGAGCTGTGGTGCCTGCGGATGGACGTGGTGACGCGCAATCCCGCGCTGCTGCCCCGCCTGCTGGCCGGCAACGCCGAGACGGAACGCGCCATCGTCGAGGTCGTCGCGGCGCGGGTGGGCGTCGATGCCGACCACGGCTACCCGGCGCTGGTCACCGCCGTGACGGGCGCTGCGCTGCGCCACGCCATGACCCGGTGGGCCGCCCACCCCGACCGGCCGGACCTGGCCGACCTCGTCGACGAGGCGTTCGCCGCCCTCGCTGCGGGGCTGCCGCAACCCGACCGGTCCTGACCCGCAAGCCCCTTCCGGGAAAGGCGCCCGGGAGGCCGTGAAACCCGTACCCGGTAAGGAAGGTCAATGACCGCCACCGTGCCCGCCAAGACCCCCGAGGTCGGCGCCGGCCGCATGTCCCGCCGCGAGGTGCTCCAGGCACTCTCCGGCCTGATGGTCGGCATGTTCGTGTCGATCCTCGCCTCCACGGTCGTGGCGAACGCGCTGCCGCGCATCATCGCCGACCTCGACGGCACCCAGACCGTCTACACCTGGATCGTCACCACCGAGCTGCTGGCCATGACGGCGACCGTGCCGCTGTGGGGCAAGATGGCCGACCTCTACAGCAAGAAGCTGCTGATCCAGCTCTCCCTCGGCCTCTTCGTGATCGGCTCGCTGATCGCCGGGCTGACCCCGAATGTCGAGGTGCTGCTGGTCAGCCGGGTCGTGCAGGGCATCGGCGCCGGTGGCATGACCGCCCTGGCCACCATCGTGATGGCGGCCATGATCCCGCCCCGCGAGCTGGGGCGCTACGCCGGCATCTTCGGCGCCGTGTTCGGCGTCGGCACCATCGCCGGCCCGCTGATCGGCGGCGTGCTCGTGGACACCTCCTGGCTCGGCTGGCGCTGGTGCTTCCTGATCGGCGTCCCGTTCACCCTGCTCTCGATCGTCCTGCTCCAGCGCACCCTGCACCTGCCGGTTACCCGCCGCAAGGTGAAGATCGACTGGCTCGGCGCGCTGCTCATCACCTCCGGGGTCTCCACCGTGCTGGTCTGGTCGTCGCTGGCCGGAAACAAGTTCGCCTGGGCCTCGGGGTGGACGGCGCTGATGGTGGGCGGCGGCCTCGTCCTGCTGGCGCTGGCGGTCTGGGTGGAGTCCCGCGCGGCGGAGCCGATCGTGCCGCTGGACATCTTCCGCAACCGGACGGTCTCGCTGACCACCGTCGCCAGCATCCTGGTCGGTGTGGCGATGTTCGGCGGCACCGTCTTCCTGTCCCAGTACTTCCAGCTCTCGCTGGGCAAGTCGCCGACGGTGGCGGGGCTGATGAGCCTGCCGATGATCCTGGGCCTGCTGGTCTCGTCGACGGTGGCCGGCCAGCTGATCACGAAGTACGGCCGCTGGAAGCGTTACCTGGTGGCCGGCGCCGCCGTGATGGTCGCCGGCATGCTGCTGCTGGCCACCATCGACGCCCAGACCAGCATCGTGCTGCTCAGCGTCTACATGGCGGTGCTCGGCGTCGGCGTCGGCATGCTCATGCAGAACCTGGTGCTCGCGGCGCAGAACGACGTGCCGGCACACGAGCTGGGCGCGGCCACCTCGGTGCTGACCTTCTTCCGCAGCATGGGCGGCACGATCGGCGTCAGCGCGCTCGGCGCGGTGCTGGCGAACCGGGTCGCGACGCTGAGCGCGGAGAAGCTCGGTCCGCTGACCGGCGGCGCCACGGGCGGGGAGGGCTCCACCGAGGTGCCCGACCTGTCCGCCCTGCCCGAGCCGGTGTTGAAGATCATCCAGGACGTGTACGGGACCGCCACCGGCGAGCTGTTCCTGGTGGCCACCCCCTTCGCGGTGCTCGCCCTGGTGGTGGTGCTGTTCATCCGGGAGAAGCCGCTGCACACCCTCAGTGGTGACGAGCGGCGGGCCCGGGAGGAGGCGGCCGCCGTCGTGCCCGGCGCGCACTGAGTCACCCGCCGAGGGGCGGTCCGGATCCGTTCCGGGCCGCCCCTTTCGCGTGCCGGCAGCCGCCCGTCCGGCTGCGTCCGGCCGCCGATCCGGCCGTGCGCCGGGCCGCCCGTCCGGCAGCGAGGCGGACGTCGTTCCGCCCGCCCGCCGCATTGACGCCTTTGATTGACAGGTGATGAACGGCACGTTACGGTCGCTCGGGAAAGCGCTTTCCACCTCACCCGCCTGCCCCACCACCCTCAGGAGGCCAGTCATGGAAAGGCCGGACCCCCCACGTCCGTCGTACCGGAAGAGGTGGCCCGTCGTCGGCGGCGCGGTCGCCGTGCTCACCGCCGCCAGCCTCGTCCTCTCGCCGACGGCCGGCGCCGCCACCGCCTTCTCGGCCGACTTCGAGGACGGCAGCATCGCCGGCTGGTCCAAGTCGGGCGGCACCTGGTCGGTCGTGCCCGACGGCTCCCAGGTGGCGCGGCAGTCCAGCACCTCCAGCGAGAACGCCCGACTCTTCAACGCCTCGACCGCCCTCACCGACTACACCGTCCAGGCCCGGGTCAAGCCCGTGAGCCTGGGCGCCAACGGCTTCGTCGGGCTGCTCGCCCGCGCCTCCGGCTCGACGACGTTCCACCGGTTGGCCCTGCTGCCGGGCCGGGTCGAGTTGCAGGCGGTCAACGGCAGCTCCGTGACCGTGCTGGGCAGCTCCGCGCGGACCGTCAGCAACGGCACCTGGTACACCCTCTCGCTCACCGCCAGCGGCTCCGTGGTCAGCGCGTCGGTCGACGGCACGCAGTTCGCCTCGCGATCCGCGTCGGGCCCCGCCGCCGGCCGCATCGGCCTGCAGACCGCGTACTCCTCGGCGTCCTTCGACGACTTGGTGGTGACCACCGGGTCCACCCCGCCCCCGACGACCGCGCCCCCGACGCCCACCACCGCACCGCCCACCACCGCGCCCCCGACGACGCCGCCGCCCACCACCCCGCCCCCGACCACGCCGCCGCCCACCACACCCCCACCCGGCGGCAACGCGCCCGGCCTCCAGGGCTTCGCCACCATGACCGGCCACGGCCGGACCGGCACGAACGGCGGAGCGGGCGGCCCGACGGTGACCGTCAGCAGCTACGCACAGCTCGCCGCGGCCGTGGCCGACGACGCGCCGCGCATCGTCCGCGTCTCCGGCACGATCACCGGCACCGGCGCCAAGATGCTGGACGTCGGCTCCAACAAGACGATCATCGGGGTCGGCTCCACCGCCACGATCAGCGGCTTCGGCCTCGACGTCAACGGCTGGGGCCCGGACGAGGTGGCCTGGGGCGGGGACCTCTGCGACCCCGCCGAGCGGAGCCAGTTCACCCACGTCCAGAACGTGATCATCCGTAACCTGACGTTCCGCAGCTCGCCGGACGACTCGATCAACGTCCAGTGCTACTCGCACCACGTGTGGATCGACCACAACACCTTCCACCCCTCGACGGACGGCTCGGTGGACGTCAAGCGCGGCTCCGACCTCGTCACCGTGTCGTACAACCGGTTCGTCGGCACCGACAAGTCGATGCTGCTGGGCCACAGCGACAGCAACGGCGCCCAGGACACCGGCTACCTGCGCGCGACCTACCACCACAACTGGTTCGACGGCTCCAACACCCGCCACCCCCGGGTGCGCTTCGGCTACGCCCACGTGTTCGGCAACTTCGTGGAGGTCGACGACTACTTCATCGGCCTCGGCGTCGGCGGCCAGGTCTACGCCGAGAGCAACCACGTGAAGAGCGCGAAGACGATCACCGAGGACTTCGGCGACACCCGCCTGACCTGGACGGGCACGAACTTCTACGACAAGGCCACCATCACCCGGGCGAACGACTCCGGCAAGACGATGGACGACTGGCTGCGGATCGACAACACCGTCGCCCGGCCCCCGTACGCGTACACGGCCGGATCCGCCTCCGCCACGCCGCCCGCCGCGGGCGCGGGGGTGGGCGGCGCGGACCAGCTGCCGTGACGGTGCCGCCGGCCGTTCCGGGCGACCCGGACTGAACCGGCCGTCGGTGGGGGCGGGCGAGCACCAGGCCCGCCCCCACCGACGCGTGCCACGTGGCAGCGGCCCAGCCGCGTCGGCATGTGCCAGCAACCCAGCCGCGTGGCAGGTGCCCCCCGTCCCGGCGCGTGCCGGCCGGCAGAGCCCGCCCTGGGCGTGTTACGCCGGCAGCGGCCCCGGCGCGGGGACCGGCGTCGGGCGGCGCTGCGGCGCGGGGACCGGCACCGGGCGGCGTACCGACGGCCAGGCCGCCGGGATGCGTTCCAGGACCCCGCCGGCGAAGACGTCCCGCAGGCCGAGCGGCTTGAGGTGGACGTACCCGATGTGGCAGTCGCAGATCGCGTTGCCGCACGGCCGCGGCCGCAGGGCCGAGCGCCACGACCCGTCGTAGAGGTTGCCGATCGGCTCGTCGATGAAGTGGCAGCGGCGCACCGTGCCGTCGCCACGCACCGAGATCGCCGTCTCGCCCGCGTGGCAGGGACGGTCGAGCGAAACGTGTGGGCGGACGCTGTAGCCGAACAGCGGGTCCAGCTCCGTCCAGATCGCCTCCTCGCCCGCGTCGTAGCGCCGGCCCTCGGCGGCGTTCACCCACAGATAGACCTCGGCGGGCAGGGCGGCCCGCAGCGCCCGGGCCTCGGCGAGGTGCTCCGGCAGGCCGACCACCCCGACCGAGTACCGGACGCCCAGCTCGGACAGCCGGGCGCAGCGGCCCAGGAAGCGGTCCCGGTCCACCTGGCCGGGATGGTAGGTCGTCCACAGGGCGGCGGCGCGCGGGTCGGCGTCGGCCAGCCAGTCCACCCGGGCGGCGAGGTTGGTCTGGATGACCACCCGCTCGACGTGCGGCAGGTGCGACAGCGACACCATCGCGTCCCGGTACCAGCGGCGGGTCAGCCCCTCGCCCCACGGGGTGAACAGCACCGACAGCCGCACGTCGGTGGTGGCCGCCACCCAGCCGGCGAACCGGTCCAGCGCCGCCCGGTCGGCGCGCAGCAACTCCGGTGGGTCGCGCCGCTTGGCGAACGGGCAGTACGGGCAGTCGTAGTTGCAGCTCGCCAGGGGACCCCGGTAGAGGATCGCCAGGTTCACCTCGGCACGTACCCGGTCATCGCGTCACGGACCCGGGCCGAGGTCAGCCACGGGCCGACCGCGTCGGAGCGGGCCAGCCCGGCCGGGGTCAGCCGCAGCCCGCCGTCGGTGGCCCACCCCCGGTCGACCAGCCGGCCCAGCTCGGGGAAGTCCTCGCCGGGCGGGCGGCCGAAGCGGGCCCGGTAGGCCGCCGGGTCGACCCCCTCGGCGCGCAGCAGCGACTTGAGCAGCCACCGGCGGCGCTGCTCCGCGCCGTCCAGGGCGAACCCGAACTCGGCGTACCGGAAGTCGTCCGCCGGGCGGGCCAGGTAGTCGTCGAGCACCGCGCGCACCTGCGACACGCCGACCGCGTAGTCGAACGAGTAGTGCAGGGACGTGGTGTAGGAGCGGGCGCCGCAGCCGAGGCCGACCATGCCGTCGTCCTGGCAGCAGTAGTCCGGCCCGTCCGGGGTGGGCGCGTCGGAGCGGCGGAACTGCCGCATCGACTCCTGCCGGTACCCGGCCGCGCCCAGCGTCGCCACCGCCTGCTCGTAGAGGGCGAGTCGCTGGGCGTCCCAGTCCGCCCGGCCGTGCGCCCGCCGCCCGAGCCCCGTCAGCGGACGCACGTACAGCGGGTAGAGGTAAAGCTCCTCGGGCCGCCACGCCAGGGCCGCGTCGAGGCTCTGTCGCCAGGTGTCGGCGGTCTGCCCGTCGATGCCGTAGATCAGGTCGATGTTGAGCACGGGGATCCGGGCGTCGCGGATCGCTCCCAGGGCCGTCTCCACCTCCGCGCGCCGCTGCGGCCGGCCGGCGGCGCGGGCCTCGGCGTCGAGGAAGCTCTGCACGCCGATGCTCACCCGGGTGGTGCCGTGCGCGGCGAGCACCGCGAGCCGGTCTGGCGTCGCGGTCGCCGGCGAGGTCTCCACCGACAGCGGTACGCCGGGCAGCCGGGCGCCCATCGCGGTGGCGATGCCGAACAGGTCGGTCAGCTCGTCGGCGGTCAGGTAGGTGGGGGTGCCGCCGCCGAGTGCCGCGCGGGCGTAGCCGGCGTCGTCGCCCAGCGCCTCGGCGACCCGGCCGGCCTGCCGGCGCAGCTGCCGCAGGTACGCCGTCACCTGTTCGGCGGGCGCGTTGGCGCGGGTGAACAGGTTGCAGAAGCCGCAGCGCATCTCGCAGAACGGCAGGTGCACGTAGAGAAAGAGCGCCTCGCGCGCCTCGGCCCGCCACACGTCCGCCAGCAGCGGGCGCGGTCGCAGCGGCCGGTAGGAGGTCTTGTGCGGGTACGCGTAGAGGTACTGCTGGTACGGCGAGCCGTCGAGGCCCGTGTCGGTGCTGGTCACCATTCCCCCGGTCGCAGGACGAAGTGGGCGTACGGGACCGTCCACACCACGTCGTGGCCGATCCGGTGGCCGGTGTGGCCGTCCTCCCCGTAGGCGGTGCCGTGGTCGGAGCAGACGATCGCGAACACCGGTCGGCCCCGGCCGGTGAGCAGGGCGAACAGCCGGTCGATCCGGCCGTCGACGTACTCCAGGGCGGCGGCGTGGCTGGCCAGGTCGTCGGCCTGCGCCCCGGGCAGGTGGTGCCGGTTGGGCTGGTGCAGGGCGGCGACGTTGAGGAACGTGAACAGCGGCTGCCGCGCCGGCACCCGCGGCAGCACCTCGGCCAGCCGGTCGAGCTGCGCGTCCAGGCAGGTGGGGGAGGTGACCCCGAACTCCGGCTCCCAGTGCGCCTCGGCGAACAGGCCCGGCAGCACCGCCCCGAGCGGGCTGCGCCGGTTGAAGAACCCGACCCCGCCCAGGCAGAGCGTGTGGTAGCCGACGTCGGCGAGTGCCGTCGGCAGGTCCGGCGCGTCGAACACCCACGTGTCGGCGCCGGACGTCTCGCTGCCGGGGAACGCCGCCGCGTACAGCCGCTCGTGCCGGCCGGGGGTGACCGGGGTGGGCAGGAAACCGGCGAAGAACGCGTGGTGCGCGGCGTAGGTGAAGCTGGCGGGGGAGTGCCGGCGCTCCCACCGGCCCCCGGGCAGCGCCCGCGCCAGGTGCGGCGTGCGCCCCCGCGCGGCCAGGTCGGCGGCGACGTCGTGACGCAGCGTGTCGAGGGTGAGCAGGAGCAGGTCGTGGCTGCCGATCATGCTCCGCACCGGAGCACCTCCCGTCCCGCCGCGTCGCCGCGCGTCGGCCCCTGTCCGGTCGCGTCGCGCCGATTGGGCCGCCGTCCCGTCGCGTCGCCGCGCGGCGGTGCCTGCCCGGCCGCCGCGCGCCAGCGGTCCCACCGGCCGTCGGTCAGGGCGCGCACCTGCTCGGCGTAGGTGTCCCGGCCGTCGGTGAGCACTCCCGGCAACAGGTCGCCGAAGGCGTTGACCTCGGCCACCGCGTGGCGTCGCCAGCCGACGAGGAACATCAGGTCGATCCCGACCTGGAGCGTGCGGGGGAAGCACCGGGCCACCCGCTCGCAGGTTTCCATCGCCGCCGCCCACGCCGCCGGCCCGGCCGCCGCGCGCAGCTCGGCGAGGTCGCCGCGCGCGTTGCCCAGGTGCAGGTTGGTCAGCGGCCCCCGGGCGGCACGCACCACGGCGTGGGTGGGCCGCCCCGCGACCGTCACCACCCGCAGGTCGACCACCCGGTCGCCGAGCCCCGCCTTGGGCAGCCACCGCTCCACGTGCAGGCCCTCCCCGGCGATCCGGTCGACGATCGCGGCGACCTCGGCCTCGTCGGTGTAGCGGCGTGGCCGTAGTGAATTGAACAGCCCGTCCGGTGTCGCCTCGACCGTGGTGACCGCCTGCACCCGCCGCCCGGCCACCGCCAGCGCGACGACCCCGGCGGCGGACGAGCCGTGCGCGGGCTTGACGAACACGCGGCTCCAGCGGGCCGCCGCCATCGCCGCCCGCAACTGCTCCCACCCGTGCACGGCGGGCAGCGCGGCCGGGACCGGCACCCCGGCGGTGGCCAGCCGCGCGTGGCAGCGCCGCTTGTCGCAGAGCACCGCGACGTCCGCCGGGTCGTTGAGCAGTTCCGCTCCGCCGGCGGCGACCCGGTCCAGGCCCCGCAGCAGTCCGGCGTACGTGGCGGCCAGGCCGACCAGCTCGCCGTGCCGGGCCGGGGCGGCGGACCGGCGCAGCAGCCGGTCCACCTCCGCGTCCTCCCCGGGCGAGTCGACCCGTACCACCGCGCCGGCCGCCGGGGGCGCCGCCCCGGTCAGCACGTCGGCCCACGGCAGCACCGCCGGTCGGGGCAGGCCGGCGCCGACGACCGCCCGGGTGAACAGGTCGACCCGACGGTTACCGGGGTTGCCGACGACGGTCAGGCGCATGTCACTCCGACACCGCCGTGTAGCGGTAGCTCTCGCCGTCGTACTCGTCGGGCTCCTGCGGGTCGGAGTCGTCCACCCGGACGCCCGGCAGCGCGGCGACCAGTGACGCGGCCGTCTCCTCCGACAGGTAGTGGTGGTGTAGGTCCAGCTCCGCCAGGTGGGTCAGCGGCTGCCCGGCCAGGAGGGCCGCCGCGCCCTCGTCGCCGAGCGTGCCCATCGACAGGTCCAGCCGTTCCAGCCGGGGCACCACCGGCGCCGACGCCAGCGCCCGGGCGAGGTCGTCGGCGATCTCCGAGTTGCACAGGCCGAGCCGGCGCAGCCCGGGGAACCGCTCCCCGGCCAGCAGCGGGGCCAGGTCGGCCACCTGCGCGTCGCCGCCGTAGTCGGAGGTGCCGAGCCACAGCTCCAGGTCGGTCAGCGCGGGCAGGTCGGAGTCGAGCACCGCGCCGACGAAAGCCCGGGACAGCCCGCCGCTCTCCACCGCCAGCTCCCGCAGCCGCGCGTGCCGCACGGGAGAGAAGGCGAGGTCCTCGCCACCGCGTACCCGCAGCACCTCCAGCTGCGGGTACGCCGTCAGCAGCGGGCTGACGTCGCCCACCTTCATCCAGGAGACCTCGCACTCCTCGACGGTGATGTCACCGAGGAACAGGGCACGCAGGGCGGGCAGGCGCGACGCCGCCGCGCAGAGCTGCGCGACCGGGGCGGTGTGGAACGCCGCGTAGCCCCAGGAGCCGATGACCAGGGAGTCCACGGACGGCCCGGCCTGCGCGACGAACCGGTCGAACGCGACGCGGAACTCCTCCGAGAGCTTGTACTCCATGCTCTCGTTGAAGTGCCAAAGGGCGAACCGCCACGAGACCGGGCCGTCCACCATGGGCAGCGGCCCGTCGACGGGGACGTCCACCACCGGGCGGCCGGCGAAGTGGCGCGCGTGGGAACCGAAGGCCATGTCCGCTCACTCCCCGACGGCCGTGTAACGGTGCGGCGTGCCGTCGAAGTCCTCGGCGACCTGTGGGTCCGAGAGGTCCACCCGCACGCCCGGCAGGGCGGCGGCCACCGCCGCGGCCATCTCCTCGGAGAGGAAGTGGTGCTCCAGGTCGAGCCGCGTCAAATGGGTCAGCGGCTGCCCGGCCAGCAGCGCCTTCGCGCCCTCGTCGGTCAGCGTGCCCATCGAGAGGTCGAGCGCCTCCAGCCGGGGGACGACCGGTGCGGTCGCGACGGCCGCCGCCACGGCGTCGGCGATCTCCGCGTTGCAGAGCCCGAGGTGTCGCAGCGCCGGCAGGCCGGCGCCGGAGAGCACCCCGGCCAGGTCCTCGGCGCTCGCGTCGCCGCCGTAGTCCCTCCTGCCGAGCCAGAGGTCCAGCCGGTGCAGGGCCGGCAGCTCGCACGCGCCGACGGCACGGACCACCCCGGCCGGCAGCCCGCCGGACTCGAACCGCAGCTCCCGCAGCTCGGCGTGGCGGATCGGCTCCAGCCGCAGGCCCTGGGCCCCGCGCACCCACAGCACCCCCAGCGACGGGTACGCCGCGAGCAGCGGCGTGATGTCGCCGTGGGTGAGCCAGGAGATCTCGCACTGCTCGTAGGTCAGGTCGGCGAGGAAGACCGCCCGCAGCCCCGTCCACTCCGCGGCGGCCTCGACCAGCGGCTCGATCGGCAGCGGCCGCTCGTAGGCCTCGCCCCACTCGCCGATCACCAGGGCGCGCACCGCCTCGGGCGGCACCTGCTCCCGCAGCGCCCGTACGAGACCGAGGAACTCCTCGGCCTCCGCGTCGTGCTCCTCGACCTCCAGCCGCCAGGCGACCGCCGACGGATCGTCGGGAAGTGTCATTCCCGGGGTGAAGGTCACTACCGGTAATCCGACGAACGACGACACGTGCGAGCTGATCACGCCTACCTCCGGTCCGACTGGTGCAGCGGCGGCGCGACGGTAACAGGTCCGCCCGACAAGATGATCAGCAAGCCGGCCGGCGCTGCCGGTCTCCCGGCTCCGGCCGCCGGCCGGTCACAGCCCGAAGAACGCGAGGTAGGCGTCGATCTGGTGGGCGAGCATCGGCTCGCCGGGATGCGCCCGCAGGCCCCGGGCCCGCGCCTCGGCCAGCAGGACCGTCTCCGCCGGCGTCATGATGATGTCGGCGACCACGGCGTCCGCCGGCAGGTCGGCCACCGCGAACGACGGCGGGTCGTCGGGGCGCAGCCCCAGGGGCGTGGCGTTGACCGCGAGGTCGGCGTCGGCCAGGCGCGGTCGCGCCGTCGCGCCGACCCGGCCGGGGTACGCGGCACAGAGCCGCCGCCGCAGGGTCTCCAGCCGACCCGGGTCGGTGTCGCTCAGCCGCAGCTCCGCCACGCCGGCGTCGAGCAGGGCCACCGCGATCGCGCTGCCCGCCCCGCCCGCGCCCACCACGCACGCCCGGCGGCCCCGCGGGTGGTGTCCGGCCTCGGCCAGCCCACGGACGAACCCGTCGCCGTCGAAGGTGTCCGCGGTCCACGTCCCGTCGGGCTCGCGCCGCAGGGCGTTGGCGCTGCCGGCCAGGCGGGCGCGGTCGCTGGCCCGGTCGGCGAGGTCCAGCGCGGCGGCCTTGTGCGGCACGGTGATTAGCATCCCGTGCAGGTTTGCCACCCGTTGCAGCCCCCGCACCACCTGGGTGAGGTCGGCCGCCGCCGCGTGGACCGGGACGAGCACCGCGTCGGTGCCGCGCCGGGCCAGCACGGGGTTGAGCAGCCCGGGGGCGCGCACCTGCGCGATCGGGTCGCCGAGCAGCGCGTACACCCGGGTGGCGCCGCCTATCTCGGTCATGGGCGTCTCCCGCGGGGGCAGGGGTCGTCCGGCGCGGCCGGACCGGGGCGGTGCCGACCCTACGCGACGGCGGCACCCGCCCCGACCCGGGCACGTCGGCCACCGGCGGCAGACGGGCCGCGCCCACCCGGCCGGGGGCGGCCGGGTGGGCGCGTTGGTTTCCGCGGGTTATCAGCCGCTGGACGACGGCCTGCGGATCGCGTCGCGCACGCGGTCGATGACCGCCAGCGCCGGTCCGGCCGCGAGGTTGCCCTTCGCGGACTGGGCGCTGGGGTGCGGGCGCGTCGGCGCGGTCGCCTCCGCCATCCGTACGGCGCCGGCCATCGTGCGGAGCCGGTCGGCGGGTACGTGCTGGCGCAGCAGCGGGAACTCCTGGCGTTCCTCGTAGCGGGCGTGGGTGAGCACCGCGTCGCGCAGCAGGATGATGCCGGTGTCGAAGCCCTCGGCGTCGACACCTCCGGCGATCAGGGTCTTCAGCGTCTCCTTGGCCTGGCGTTCCTCGGCGAGGCGCTCGTCGACCATGGCGTCGCCGCCCCCGCCCGGCAGCGTCCGGGCCAGCGGGTGGACGACCTCCTCCTCGGCGGTCTCGTGCGCGGCGAGGAGCTTCACCAGGTCGTCGAAGGCTTCCCGGCGGGTCTCGCCGGTGCTGCCGATCACCAGCAGGAACAGCTCCTCGATGCGCGCGTGCTGGGCCAGCAGCAGGTCGACGACGTCGTCCTCGGGGCCGCGCGTGGCCGGGGCACCGGTGTCAGGCATGGCTGCCTCCCCGCGCGCGCAGCGACTCCACCGGGTGGGGCCCCTCGGTCTCGATGCGGTACTCGTCGCCGAAGCGCTCCCGGTGCATGTCGATCACCTGCTCGCTCGGCGGCTTCTGCCCGTCGTGCAGTTGCTGCTGCATCGACTCGAACCGCTCGTGCGCCTCCCGCACGTACCCCTCGCCGATCTTGTTGAGGTCGACCTGGGTGGCGAGCAGGTGGCGCAGGTACTCCTTGTTGGGCTCGAAGGTAAGCGGCTCGGGCAGGCCCGCGTTGCCCACGATCTCCTCCGGCTCGCGGCCGTCGTGGCGGCGCAGCAGCTCGGCGGCCTGTTGCAGGTGCGCCAGCTCCATCTGCAGGTGCAGCTCCCACACCGCCCTGATCCGCGGGTCGCTCTCCTGCTGCATGAAGGAGTAGTAGAGCCAGCACTCGTTGTACTCGTGGGTGAGCAGCCGCTCCCACCAGTTCTCGCCCGGGTCGAGCAGCGACTCGTAGTGCGTGACGTGCTCCTGCTCGATGAGGCTGATCTCCTGGTAGAGCTGCCGCGCGATGGGCTCCATGTACTGCGGTCCGACGTTCATGTAATAGAACATGACCTGCTGCTCGGCCGACAGGATGGTCAGCGCGTGCAGCTTGGAGCGGGGGTCGACGGTGTTGCGGTCGTACGGGGTGCGCACCTCGTCGAACGGGTGCCGGTGCTCGACGACGGTGGGTCGGCCGGGCATGACCTCGGTCAGGCCCTGCACGATCTTGTCCGCCTTGCGGCGTTCCACCATCTCGTAGAGGTTGGCGTAGCGGTAGAGGTGGTCGAAGTCCTCCAGCACGCCGAACTCGTAGCCCTGCTTCAGGTACGGGTCCGGCTCGTGCCGGGCCACCCACGCGGTCAGGTCGACGGCCACCTGCTCGTAGCCGAGCGTCGTCTCCAGCACGCTCGCGGCGCCGGGCAGCAGCCAGTTCACCACCCGCTGCTGCTGGCTCTCCAGGTAGCGCACGTACGCCAACTGCCGGCGGACCTCCTGGTCGGGGCAGTTGCGGGCGAACTGGTGCTGGAAGTTGATCGCCTCGACCTCGATGCCGTTCATGGTGATGATGCGGCAGCGGGTGTACGGGTCGACCGCCTCCGGGTCGATCGGCTCCACGTTGAGTTCGCGCCAGTTGCGGATCTGGCTCTCCAGCGGGATTCCTTTGTGCTCCAACGGGTTGAACACGGCGTCTCCTTCTTCGGCCGGGGTATCGACTGCGCTACCCCGACAGTCCGGGCGAAAACGGCTGGCCCGGGCTTTCCTGCGCCGGGGGACTGGTGATTTCACCGATGCGGCGCCGCCGGCACCGTCGAAGACTGATGCATGTCGATATGCCCCGTCCCGTAGGGAGTGCCCGACGTGTCATCACCCACCACCACCGCCCGTCCCCGTCCCGCCACCCGCCTCGCCGGGCTGGCCGTGGCCGCCGTCCTCGCCACGGTGGGCGCGCTGGCCGCGCCGCCGGCCGCCCAGGCCGCCGCCAACCCGTACGAGCGCGGTCCCGCCCCGAGCGTCGCCCTGCTGGAGGCCAGCCGCGGCCCGTTCGCCACCGCGTCGCAGAGCGTCTCCTCGCTCAGCGTCACCGGCTTCGGCGGGGGCGTCATCTACTACCCGACCAGCACCGCCGAGGGCACCTTCGGCGCCGTCGCCATCTCGCCCGGCTACACCGCCGCCTGGTCCAGCATCGACTGGCTCGGTCCGCGGATCGCCTCGCACGGCTTCGTGGTGATCGGCATCGAGACCAACACGCGCCTCGACCAGCCCGACAGCCGCGGCCGGCAGCTGCTCGCCGCGCTCGACTACCTGACACAGCGCAGCTCGGTGCGCGGCCGGATCGACGCCAGCCGCCTCGCCGTCTCCGGCCACTCGATGGGCGGCGGCGGCAGCCTGGAGGCCGCGGTCGCCCGGCCGTCGTTGCAGGCCGCCGTGCCGCTCGCGCCGTGGAACCTGGACAAGTCCTGGTCCGACGTCCGGGTGCCGACGCTGATCATCGGCGGCGAGAGCGACAGCGTCGCGCCGGTCTCGTCGCACTCGGAGCCGTTCTACACCAGCATCCCGGCCTCGTCGGAGAAGGCGTACCTGGAGCTCAACGGGGCGAGCCACTTCTTCCCGCAGACGGTCAACACGCCCACCGCCCGGCAGGCCGTGGCCTGGTTGAAGCGATTCGTCGACGACGACACCCGCTACGAGCAGTTCCTCTGCCCCGGCCCGAGCGGCTCCGCCATCCAGGAGTACCGCAACACCTGCCCGAGCGCCTGACGCCTGCCGGGGGCGACCGCCACCCGCGGTCGCCCCTCGGCGCGTGGCTGCCCGCCCGGTGCAGAAACCGTCGGTCGCCGCCCCGGTCGGGGCGGCGACCGACGAGCGTGTGCGTCCGGGGTATCGAAGCTATTGACGGCCCACGTCAGAAACGTACACTCCCAGTGTAAATACTGGCGGCTGCCGGGGGGACGGGTGATGGAGCAAGGGCTCGCACTGCACCACATCGGGGTCCGCTTCGGCGGCCTCACCGCCCTCGACGACGTCTCGCTGCGGGTGCCGCCCGGCCGGGTGGTCGGCGTGATCGGTCCCAACGGGGCCGGCAAGACCACGCTGTTCAACGTCGTCTGCGGCTTCGTCACGCCCGACGAGGGCTCGCTGAGCCTCGACGGCCGGCCGCTGCGCCCGCGCCCGCACCGGCTGACCCGGCTGGGCGTCGCCCGCACGTTGCAGGGCACCGGGCTCTTCGCCGGGCTCACCGTGCTGGAGAACGTGATGACCGGGGCCACCCACACCGCCCGCGCCGGCTTCCTCTCCGCCCTGCTGGGCCTGCCCCGCAGCGACCGCGACGAGCGCCGGCTGCGCCGGCACGCCCTCGACGTCCTCGACACCCTGGGCATCGCCGGGCACGCCGACGCCGCGCCGGGCACGCTGCCCTTCGCCGTACGCCAGCGGGTCGCCCTGGCCCGCGCGCTGGCCGCGCGTCCCCGACTGCTCCTGCTCGACGAGCCCGCCGGGGGCCTCGGCGGCGACGACATCGCCGAGCTGGCGGAGCTGATCCGGGGGCTGCCCCGACGCGACACCGACCCCTGCGCGGTGCTGCTGGTGGAGCACCACATGGACCTGGTGATGTCCGTCTGCGACGAGATCGTGGTGCTCGACTTCGGGCGGGTGATCGCCGCCGGCACCCCCGACGAGGTGCGCGACGACCCGGCGGTCGCCGACGCCTACCTCGGCGCGACGGTCGACGAGGCCGCCGCATGACCGGCGAGGACCTGCTCGAGGTGCGCGGCCTGGTGGCCGGCTACGGCGGCGCGCCGGTGCTGCACGGGATCGACCTCACCGTCACGCGGGGCGCCATCGCGGCGGTGGTCGGCGCCAACGGGGCCGGCAAGACCACCCTGCTGCGCACCCTGTCCGGCATGCTGCGCCCGGCGGCCGGCCGGGTCGTCCTGGCCGGGGAGGACCTGCGCGGCGTCCCCGTCGAGCAGCTCGTGCGTCGCGGCATGGCCCACGTGCCGGAGGGCCGCGGGGTGGTCGGCGAGCTGACGGTGGACGAGAACCTGCGCCTCGGCGGGCTGTGGCGGCGCGACCGGGCCGACGCGGCCCGCGCCCTCGACGAGGTCTACCAGCTCTTCGAGCCGCTGGCCCGGCGGCGGCGACACCTCGGGCACCAGCTCTCCGGCGGCGAGCGGCAGATGCTCGCCCTCGGCCGGGCCCTCGTCGGCCGGCCCCGCCTGCTGCTGCTCGACGAGCCGTCGCTCGGCCTGGCGCCGCGGGTGGTCGCCCAGACCATGGCCCTGCTGCGCCGGCTGCGCGACGATACCGGGCTGACCGTCCTGCTCGTCGAGCAGAACGTGCGCAGCGCGCTGTCCGTCGCCGACCAGGGCGTGGTGATGTCCCTGGGCCGGGTCGTCACCACCGCCCCGGCCGCCCGGCTGCGCGACGACGCCGACCTGCGGCACGCCTACCTCGGCTTCTGAACCCTCGTCCCCGCAAGGGAGGACCGTTGGACCGCTTCGTCTTCCTCACCCTCGACGGCTTGTCCAGGGGCGCGGTCCTCGCCGCGTTCGCACTGGCGCTGGTGCTCATCTGGCGGGCGGCCCGGATCGTCAACTTCGCCCAGGGCGCGATGGCCGTCGCCACCGCGTACGTGGCCTACAGCGTCTCCGCCGCGACCGGCTCGTACTGGCTGGGCTTCCTGGCCGCGCTCGGCGCCGGGCTGCTCCTCGGCGCGGCGGTGGACCTGGTCGTCATGCGCTTCGTCGACCACACCTCGCCGCTCAACCCGGTGATCGTCGCGCTGGGGCTGGTGCTGCTGATCCAGGCCGTCCTCGGCATGGCGTACGGCAGCGAGTTCCTGCCCGCCGCGACGCCGTTCTCCCGGACCGCGCTGACCGTGGGCGGCGTCGCCGTCCTGTCGCCGTACGACCTGTTCGTCTTCGCGGCGGTCGCGGTGGTGGTCGTGGGGCTCGCCTGGACCTTCACCCGCACGGCGGTGGGTCTGCGGATGCGCGCGGCGGCGTTCGCCCCCGAGGTGTCCCGGCTGCTCGGGGTGAACGTCGGCGGCATGCTCACCCTCGGGTGGGCGCTGGCCTCCGGGGTCGGCGCCCTGGCCGGCATGCTGGTCATCCCCACCGAGCTGGGCCTGCACCCGCACGCGATGGACCTGGTCTTCGTCTCGGCGTTCACCGCCGCCGTGGTGGGTGGGCTGGACAGTCCACCGGGGGCGGTGGTCGGCGGCCTCGCGGTCGGCCTGCTGCTCTCCTACGTCAGCGGCTACGCCGGCAGCGACGTCACCCCGCTCGCGGTGCTGGTGCTGCTGCTGGCGGTGCTGCTGGTGCGTCCCGGCGGGCTGTTCGCCCCGGTCGCGGCGAGGCGGGTGTGAGCGCCACCCGGGCGGTGACCCCGCCGGACACGGAGGCGCGGGTCGACCGCGCCGGCCCCGCCGAGCCCCGCCTCGGCTCGACCCTGCTGCGTCACCTCGGCCTCGCGGCCGTCGCCGCGCTGCTGCTGGTGGCCGCCAGCTACGGACTGGAGCCGTTCCGCAACTTCCAGCTCGCGACCGTGGCCGCCTACCTGTGCGCCACCGCCGGGCTGACCGTCCTCACCGGGCTCAACGGTCAGCTCTCGCTGGGGCACGGCGCGCTGATGGCGACCGGCG
This sequence comes from Micromonospora sp. M71_S20, assembly GCF_003664255.1. NCBI lineage: Bacteria > Bacillati > Actinomycetota > Actinomycetes > Micromonosporales > Micromonosporaceae > Micromonospora > Micromonospora sp. M71_S20. Next base: position 790,687 of record NZ_RCCV01000004.1, read on the forward strand.
CGTACACGGTGGCCCTGTGCCAGAACGCGTTCGCCGACGCCGGGATGACCGGCGGCTGGCTGCTCCCGGTGTCGCTGGGCGCCGCCGTCCTGGCCGCCCTCGTGGTGGGCGCCGTGGTCGGGGTGGCCGCCGCCCGGCTGCGCGGCCCGTACCTGGCCGGCGTCACCCTGGCCGTGGCGGTCGTGGTGCCGGCGCTGACCGTCACCTTCGACGGCGTGTTCAACGGCGAGCAGGGGCTGGCGGTTCCGGTCGAACCTCCGCCGGTGGCCCTCGGCGCGTACTTCCCCTACGAGCGCTGGCAGCTCTGGGTGACCGCCGCGGCCACCCTGCTGGCCCTGCTGCTGCTGGCCAACCTCGTCCGCAGCCGGTACGGCCGCACCTTCCGGGCGGTCCGCGACGACGAGGTCGCCGCCCGCCTCGCCGGCATCCACGTCGCCCGCACCCAGGTCCTCGCCTTCGTGGTCAGCGCGGCCGGCGCCGGGCTCGGCGGCGCCCTGCTCGCGGTCCTCGCGCAGAGCGTGTCGCCCGGGGCCTTCTCGCTCACGCTGTCGCTGTTCCTGCTGATGGCGGTCGTCATCGGCGGGCTGGGCAGCCTCGCCGGCGCGGCCTGGGGCGCCGTCCTGCTGGTCGCCCTGCCCGACCTGACGCACGCCCTCACCGAGCAGCTCACCCTGTCGCCGGCGGTCGCGCAGCGGGTCGAGGGCAACCTGCCGCTGGCGATCTTCGGGATCACCCTGGTCGTCGTCATGATCGCCGCTCCTGGCGGCGTGCAGGGCCTGCTGTCCCGGCTGTCCCGGGCCGTCTCCGCGCGCCGGGCGAGCCGGCAGCGGTCCTGAGCCACCCCGCCGGCCGTCCGCACCACACCACCCACCACCCGCACCACGACCACCCACCACCCGGACCGAGGAAAGGTCGGTGTCTGACATGACACGAACGGCACGGCGCGGGCTCGCGCTCGCCACCGCCATCACCCTGCTCGTCGCCTCCGCCGCCTGCACCGGGGACGACGGTGGCGGCGGCGGGGGCCCGGTCCCCGGCGTCACCGACACCGAGATCGTGGTCGGCACGCACATGCCGCTCACCGGTCCGGCCTCCGCCGGCTACTCGAAGATCGCTCCCGCCACGAAGGCGTACTTCGACCATGTCAACGCCAACGGGGGCGTGCACGGCCGGAAGATCACCTACAAGATCATGGACGACGGCTACAACCCGGCGAACACGCAGCAGGTGGTCCGCCAGCTCGTCCTGCAGGACAAGGTCTTCGCCATCCTCAACGGGCTCGGCACGCCGACCCACACCGGCGTGCTCGACTTCCTCAAGAGCAACCGGGTGCCCGACCTCTTCGTCGCCTCCGGAAGCCGCAGCTGGGACCAGCCCGACCGGTATCCGGGCACGTTCGGCTTCAACCCCGACTACACGGTGGAGGGCAAGATCCTGGCCCAGCACGTGAAGACCAGCCTGCCGGGGCGCAAGGTCTGCTTCCTCGGCCAGGACGACGACTTCGGCCGGGACAGCCTGGTCGGCGTGGAGAAGGTGCTCGGCGCCGGCGCGGTGACGGCGAAGCAGACGTACGTCACCAGCAACACCAACGTGGCGCCCCAGATCGGCGCGTTCAAGGCGGCCGGCTGCCAGGTGGTCATCCTCGCCACCGTGCCCGGCTTCACCGCCCTGGCCGTCGGCACCGCCGCCCGGCTGAACTTCAAGCCGCAGTGGCTGGTCTCCAACGTCGGCGCCGACCACCCGACGCTGGCCAAGCAGCTCGGCGCCGCGGCGGGCCTGCTCGAGGGCATGGTCGGCGCCAACTACCTGCCGATGCAGAACGACGCCGCCGACCCGTGGATCCAGCTCTTCACCAAGGTCAACAAGGAGTACAACGGTGACGCGCCGTTCGACGGCAACACCGTCTACGGCATGGCGGTCGGTTACCTCTTCGTGCAGGTGCTCCTCGCCGCCGGCAAGGACCTCACCCGCGAGGCGGTCACCGAGGCCGTCCGCAAGGGCGGCTACCAGGGGCCCGGCCTGGCCCCGCTGCGCTACTCCGACACCGACCACTCCGGCTACGGCGGACAGCGGCTGACCCGGGTGAGCGGCGGGACGCAGGCCTACTTCGGGCCGACGTACGAGACGGACGAGGGCGACGGGCCGGTACGCGAGCACACCGCCCCGCCGGTGGCGCCGCCGGCCAACGGGGTGCCGACGGCCTCCTGACCGGTCGCACCCGGCACCGGCCGGGCGTGGCGCGTCGGTCTCCCGGCCCGCCACGCCCGGTCGGCGTCAGCTCAGCCGCTCGACGACCATCGCCATGCCCTGGCCGCCGCCGACGCACATGGTCGCCAGCCCGATCTCCTGGTCGTGCCAGCGCAGCGAGTTGATCAGCGTGGTGGTGATCCGGGCGCCGGTCATGCCGAACGGGTGGCCCACCGCGATCGCGCCACCGTTGACGTTGAGCCGGTCCCAGTCGACCCCCAGCTCCCGGGCGCTGGGCAGCACCTGCGCGGCGAACGCCTCGTTGATCTCGACGAGGTCGACGTCGTCGACGGACATGCCGGCCCGCCGCAGCGCCTGCCGCGACGCCGCCACCGGCCCGAGCCCCATGATCTCAGGGGAGAGGGCGCTCAGGCCGGTGGAGACGATCCGGGCCAGCGGGGTGACGCCCAGCTCCCGCGCCCGTACGTCCGACATCACGACGAGCGCGGCGGCGCCGTCGTTGAGCGGGCAGCAGTTGCCGGCGGTCACCGTGCCGTCGGGCCGGAACACCGGCGGCAGCGCCGCCACCGCCTCCAGGGTCACCCCGGCGCGCGGCCCGTCGTCGGCGGCCACCACCGCCCCGCCGGGGACGGTGACCGGGGTGATCTCGCGGGCCCAGAAGCCGTCGGCGATCGCCTTCTCGGCCAGCAGCTGCGACCGTACGGCGAACTCGTCCTGGCTCACCCGGGACACCCCGCGCAGGTGCGCCACGTTCTCGGCGGTCTGTCCCATCGCGACGTAGACGTCCGGCAGTTCGCCGTCCTCGCGCGGGTCGTGCCAGCCCGCCAGGTCGCCGGCCGCCCTGGTCGCGGTGCGCTCCAGGGCCCCGACGAAGGCGGGATTGGTGGTGCCGGGGTGCCCGTCGGCGCGGCCCCGGTCGTAGCGGGAGACGCACTCCACCCCGACCGAGAGGAAGGCGTGGCCCTCGCCCGCGCGGATGGCGTGCAGGGCCATCCGGGTGGTCTGCAACGACGACGAGCAGTACCGGTTGACGGTCGTGCCGGGCAGGTGGTCCAGCCCGAGCAGGGTGCCGACCACCCGGGCGAGGTTGTGGCCCTGCTCGCCCGCCGGCTGCCCGCAGCCGAGCATCAGGTCGTCGATCTCGCGCGGGTCGAGCGCCGGCACCTGGTCGAGGGCGGCGCGCACGATGGTGGCGGCCAGGTCGTCGGCGCGCAGGTCGCGCAGCGAGCCCTTGCGCGCGCGCCCGATCGGTGACCTGGCGGCGGCGACGATGACGGCTTCGGGCATGGGAGCGTCCTCTCCGGAGGGCCAACTATCTGCATCGACAGTGCTGTTATGTCGAGGTGCTGTCAATGGAATGTGACCTGTCCATCGACGTTCCGTCGTTGACGAGTGCCGATCGCCCTCCTACTATCTGCATCGTGAATGCAGATTCGGGGCGACTCGCGGGCCGGGTCGCCCTCGTCACGGGCGCCAGTCGCGGCATCGGCCTGGCCGTCGCCCGCCGGCTCGTGGCCGAGGGCGCCCGCGTCGGACTGACCGCGCGGCATCCGGAGGCCCTGGCCGAGGCGGTCGCGGCCCTGGGTGGGCCCGCCCACGCGGTGGCCGTCGCCGGCCGGGCCGACGACGCGGGGCACCGACGGGCGGCGGTCGACGCCGTGACCGAGGCGTTCGGGCCGGTCGACGTGCTGGTGAACAACGTCGGCATCAACCCGGCGTACGGACCGCTGGTCGAGCTGGACCTGGCGGCGGCCCGCAAGATCCTCGACGTCAACCTGGTCGGCACGCTCGGCTGGGTGCAGCAGGTCGCCGCGGGGATGGACGAGCGCGGCGGCTGCGTCGTCAACGTCTCCTCGATCGCCGGCCGCACCCCGTCGCCCGGCATCGCCTTCTATGGAGTGAGCAAGGCCGCCGTCGACCACCTCACCGCGTGCCTGGCCGTCGAACTCGCCCCGAAGGTCCGGGTCAACGCGGTCGCGCCCGCCGTGGTGAAGACCCGCTTCGCGGCGGCGCTGCACGAGGGCCGGGAGGAGGAGGTCACCCGGGCGTACCCGCTGGGGCGCCTCGGGCTGCCGCGCGACGTGGCCGGCGCGGTCGCCTTCCTCGCCTCCGACGACGCGGCCTGGATCACCGGGCAGACCCTCGTCCTCGACGGTGGGGTCAGCCTCGCCGGCCGGCCCGCCGGATGACCGCGCCGGGCCCGGGCCGGGGCCGGACGGTCGCCGGGTCGCCCGCGGCTAGACTCGGCGCGGCGGTACGGGCGACGTGACGGCGATGAGGAGGCGGGCGCGGATGGGCGGTGCCGAGGCGCCGGTCCGGGTCGACGGCCGGACCGCCCGGGCCGAACGCACCCGGGCGGCGATCGTCGAGGCGCACCTGGCGCTCATCTCCGAGGGCGACCTGCGCCCGACCGGCGAGCGCATCGCCGAGCGGGCGGGCATCTCGCTGCGGACGCTCTGGACCAACTTCAAGGACATGGAGACGCTGTTCGAGGCCAGCGGCGCGGAGCTGCTCCGGCAGCAGGACGCCGCCCACCGGCCGATCTCGCCGGCGCTGCCGCTGGCCCGGCGGGTCGACGCGTACTGCCGGCAGCGGGCCCGGCTGCTCCAGCTCATCGCCCCGTCGGCCCGCGCCGCCCAGATGCGCGAGCCGGTCTCCGGGCAGCTGCGCCGCAACCGCCTCAAGCACATCGCGCGGGTGCGCGACGAGGTCGAGCAGCTCTTCGCCGCCGAGCTGGAGCAGGCCGGCCCGGACCGGGACCAAGTGGTGCACGCCCTGGTGGCCGCGAGCATGTGGCCGGCCTGGTCGATGCTGCGCGACGGGCTGGGGCTGGGGGTGGACCAGGCCCGCGCGGTGATGACCCGGACGGTCGCCGCCCTGCTGGCCGACGTCGGCCCGCGCTGACGCGCGCCGTGGGAAGGCGGCGTCGCCGGTCTTTCCATCGGGCTACCGATAGGTAACACTCGATTGCATGGTTACTGCATCGTCAGTGCAATTAGCCGTGTTGCGCGGCCGGGCCGACGAGTGCGCCGCGATCCGGCGCCTGCTGGGTGACCTGCCCACCGGCGGGGGAGCGCTGCTGGTCCAGGGCGAGCCCGGATCCGGCCGGAGCGCGCTCGTCGACTACGCCCACCGGCACGCCGGGGGCTGCACCGTCCTTGCCGGCACCGGGCTGCCCGAGGAGGCGGCCCTGCCGTACGCGGGGCTGCAACGGTTGCTGGACCCGGTGCTCGACCGGGCCGGCGCGCTCCCCGAACAACAGCGGCGGGTGCTGCTGCGGGCGCTGGCCGGCGCGGGCTGCCCCGCCCACCGGCGCCTGGCGCTCTCCCTGGCCGTGCTCGGCCTGCTCGCCGCCGCCGCGCGGGACCGTCCGCTGCTGTGCACGATGGACGACGTGGACCGGGGCGACCAGCCCACCGCGGACGCGCTGGCGTTCGTCGCCCGCCGGCTGCGCCGGTCGTCGGTGGCCGTCCTGCTCACCACGGCCGCGGACGTCCCCCTCGGCGGGATAGCCCGGCACCGGCTCCGCCCGCTCGACGACCGGGACAGCGCCGCACTGCTCGCTGACCGGCTGGCCGGCCGGCCGCCCGCGCCGCCCGTGGCCGCCGCGCTCGCCGCGGCGGCCGGGGGCAACCCGCAGGCCCTCGTCGACCTGGCCGAGGTGCTCACCCCGGGCCAGTGCCGCGGGGAGGAACCGGTGCCCGGGACGCCCCCGCCCGACGGCAGGCTGGGCCGCGCCTACCGGGCCCGCCTGGACCGGCTGCCGGCCGACACCCGCCGCGTCCTGCTGCTCGCCGCGCTCGACGAGGACGGGGAGCCGGCCACCCTGGTCCGGGCCGCCCGGGCCGCCGACGCGACGGTCGAGGCGCTCGCGCCGGCCGAACTCGCCGGCCTGGTCCGCGTCGAGCCGCGACGGGTGACCTTCCCGCAGCCCCTCGTCCGGACCGTGGTCCGGGCTGCCGCGCCGCTGGCCGAGCGGCGCGCGGCGCACCTGCTGCTCGCCGGCGTGCTCGACGGGGCCGGGCACCGGCTGCGCCGGGCGGGGCACCTCGCCGCCGCCGCCCAGGGGCCCGACCCGGCCCTGGCCGCCGAGCTGGAGCAGGCCGCGATCGAGTGCGAGGGCGCGGGAACGGCGGCCTCGGCCGCGCTGCAACGGGCCGCCGAACTCACCGACGACCCGGCACGCGCCGCCGCCCGGCTGGTGGCCGCCGCCCGGTACGCCTGGTCGGCCGGCCGGACGCACCGGGCCCGACTGCTGCTGGGGAACCTGCCCGCCGCCTTGGGCGCCACCGAGGCGGGCCGCGCCGGGCTGCTGCGCGGCGAGCTGGAGCTGCGCGCCGGCCGGCCCCGGTCCGCGCCCGCCACGCTGCTGGCCGCGGCGGACGCGCTGGCCGGCACCGATCGCGCGCTGGCCCTCGGCGCGCTGGTGCGGGCGGGCGAGGCCGCCTGCTTCACCGGCGACCAGTACCGCTACGCCGACGTCGCCCGGCGGGCGCGGCTGTTGCGCCGCCCCGACGACCCGCCCGCGACCGAACTGCTGAGCGCCTACGTCGCCGGGACCGCAGCGACCCTGCGCGGCGACCACGAGCAGGCCGGGCCCGCCCTGCGCCGGGCGGTCGTCCTCGGTGGGCAGCTGACCGGGCCGGCGCTGACCCCCGGGGCCCTGACCTGCGCGGCGGCGGCCGGGCTGCTGGTGGCCGTGGACGGCGCGGCGCACCGGCTCGCCGAGCGCGCCGTCGAGCTGGCCCGCGAGCGCGGCGAGCTGTCCGCCCTGCCCCGCGCCCTGGAGCTACGGGCGGCCGCCGAGTACTGGCTGGGCCGGCACGAGGCCGCGACGGACAGCTCCCGGGAGGGGCTGCGGACCGCCCGGGACACCGGCCAGGAGAACTGGGCCGGCGTACACCTGGGCATGCTGGCGGTACTGGCCGCCATCCGGGCCGACCGCGAGACCGCCCTGCGCCGGATCCGCGAGATCGGCGAGGACCCGGGCGCGCACAGCCGGCCCCGCGCCCTCGCGCAGTGGGCCCTGGCGGTGCTCGACCTGGTCGACAACCGGCCGGCCGCCGCCGCCGCGCGACTGGCCGCGCTGGCCTCCCCCGGCACGGGCCGGGGCCAGGTGCTGGTCCTGGTGATGGCCACCCCGTACCTGGTGGAGGCCGCCGCCGCCGTCGCGGACCGGCCGGCGGCCGGCGCCGCCCTCGCCGTCTTCGACAGGTGGGCCAGCAGTACGGCGAGCCCGTCGCGCCGGGCCCTCTCCGCGCGCTGCCACGGGCTGCTCGCGCCCCGGGGCAGCGCCGAGGCGGAGCGGGAGTTCCGCACCGCCCTGCGGCTGCACCCGACCGACGCCGGCGCGTTCGAGCGCGCCCGCACCGAGCTGCTCCTGGGCCGGGAACTGCGCCGCAGCCGCCGTCCCCGCGCGGCGCGCGAGCACCTGCACGCCGCCCGGGAGGCGTTCACCCTGCTCGGGGCGGCCACCTGGGCGGAACAGGCCACCACGGAGCTGCGGGCGGCCGGGGAGTCGGTCGGCCCGCCGGAGGAGTCGGCTGCGCGGCTGCTGACCGGCCAGCAGTTGCGGATCGCGCAGCTGGTCGCCGAGGGCGCCACCAACCGGGAGATCGCCGCCCGGATGTTCCTCTCCACCCGTACGGTCGACCATCACCTCCGCAACATCTTCCACCGCCTCAACATCCGCTCCCGCACGGAACTGGCCCGCGCCCTCTCCTGACCCCGCTGCCCTCCACCCCGCCCCCGACCGGCGCCGATCATGCAGTCGTGGTGCCCCGCGAAAGCCGCGAAGTGGCACTGACCGCCCACCACAAGTCCATGATCGACGCCGGTGGGGGCGGGGAGGGGGAGCGGGGGGTCAGGGGAGGATCACGGTGCGGGCGCCCTCGCCGCGGGACATGCGGGCGAAGGCCTCGGGGGCGCCGTCGAGGGTGGTCCGGTCGGTGATCAGGTAGCCGAGGTCGAGGGTGCCGTCGAGCACGGACCGGGCGAGCTCGGGCACGTCCCGGTCCGGGTCGGAGGAGCCGTAGACCGAGGAACGCAGGGTCCGGGCCGAGTGGAAGATGTCCAGCGCGCCCAGCCCGACGATGTCGTCCTTGGCCCCCATGCCGACGACGGTCACCTGTCCACCCCGGCGGGTCGCCCGCCAGGCGGTGCGGATCGTGGCGCTGCGCCCGACGCACTCCAGCGCGTGGTCGACCCCCCGGCCCCCGGTCCGCTGCCGGACCGCCCGGCTGAGCGACTCGTCGGCGAGCAGGAAGTCGGTGGCGCCGGCCGCGGTGGCCAACGCCGCCTTGGTCGGGGAGACGTCGACGGCGAGCACCGGGTCGGCGCCGGCGGCGCGCGCGGCGGCGACCACCGACAGCCCCACCCCGCCGAGGCCGATCACGGCCACCGACTCGCCGGGGGCCACTCCCGCCGTGCGGCGGACCGCGCCGACGCCGGTGAGCACGGCGCAGCCCAGCAGCGCCGCCGCCTCGAACGGCAGCTCCGACGGGACTTCGATGACGGCGTCCTGCGGCACCACCACCTCCTCCGCGAGGGCGCCGAGGCCGAGCGTGACGTGCAGCGCCTCGCCGGCCGGCGTACGTCCACGGGGGGCCGAGGGCGACCCGGTGCGCTCGCACAGCCACGGTTCGTCCCGCCCGCAGTACCAGCAGCCGCGGCACGGCGGGGCCCAGTTCAGCACCACGTGCGCGCCGGGCGCGACCCGCGTGACGGCGTCGCCGACCTCGACCACCACCCCGGCCGCCTCGTGCCCGAGCACCAGCGGGTACGGCGGTGCGAGCGTCCCGTCGACCATGGACAGGTCGGAGTGGCAGACGCCGGCCGCCCGGACGCTGACCCGTACCTCGTGCGGGCGGGGGGCGGGCAGCTCGATCTCCTCCACCAGCAGCGGGGCGTCGACGGCCCGTACGACCAGCGCCCTCATCGCTGGATGGCCTTGACCTGGAGGAACTCCTCGAGCCCGTGCCGGCCCAGCTCCCGGCCGAGGCCGGACTGCTTGTAGCCGCCGAACGGGGCGAGCGGGTTGAACGGGGCGCCGTTGACGTCGACGGCGCCGGTGCGCATCCGCCGGGCCACCCGCAGCGCCCGTTCCCCGTCGACCGACCAGACCGCGCCGGCCAGCCCGTACCGGGAGTTGTTGGCGACGGCCACCGCCTCGTCCTCGTCGGCGAACGGGATGACCGCGAGCACCGGGCCGAAGACCTCCTCCTGGGCCAGGGCGCTGTCGGGGTCGACGTCGGCGATCACCGTCGGGGCGACGAAGTATCCCCGTTCGGGCAGCGGGGCGTCCGGTCCGCCGACGACGAGCCGCCCCCCGTCGGCCAGCCCCCGCGCGACGTGGCCGAGGACCCGTTCGCGCTGCGCCGCGGAGACCAGCGGGCCGAGCCGGGTGGCCGGGTCGAACGGGTCGCCGAGCCGGTAGCCCGCCGCTGCCCTGGCGGCCAGGTCGAGGGCCTCGTCGTAGCGGTCGCGGTGCACCAGCAGGCGGGTCCACGCGGTGCAGGTCTGGCCGGAGTTGAGGAAGGCGTTGCCGACCCCCACCTTCACGGCCGTGGCCAGGTCGGCGTCGTCGAGGACGATGTTGGCCGACTTGCCGCCGAGTTCCAGGGCGACCCGGGCGATCCGGTCGGCGGCGAGGTGGGAGATCCGCCGGCCGGTGGCCGTCGAGCCGGTGAAGGAGACCATGTCGACGTCCGGGTGCGCGGCGATGGCCTCGCCGACCACCGGGCCGGTGCCGGTGACCAGGTTGACCACCCCGGGCGGGAAGCCGGCCTCGTGGATCGCGTCGAAGAGCAGGTACGCCGTCAGCGGGGTCAGCTCGCTCGGCTTGAGCACCACCGTGCAGCCGGCGGCCAGGGCCGGGGCCAGTTTCGCGACGACCTGGTGCAGCGGGTAGTTCCACGGGGTGATCGCCCCGACCACGCCGATCGGTTCCCGGACCACCAGCGAGTTGCCGACGGTCTCGTCGGCCGGAGGGTGGGCGGCCAGCTCGACGTAGCTGTGCAGGACGGTCAGCGGCAGGCCGGCCTGGACCCGGGTGGCGACCTTCAGCGGGGTGCCGAGTTCCAGGGCGACGGTGCGGGCGATCTCGTCGGCCCGGGCGGAGAGCGCGGCGTGCAGCCGGTCCAGGCGGGCGGCCCGCTCGGCGGGCGGGGCGTCGGCCCAGCCGGGGAAGGCGGCCCGGGCCGCCGCGACGGCGCGGTCGACGTCGGCCGCCGTGCCGGCCGGCACGGTCGCGACGACCTCCTCGGTCGCCGGGTTCCGCACCGCGACGGTCTCCCCGGAGCCGGCGGCGAGCCACTGTCCGTCGAGGTAGAAGTCGGTCCGTGCGAGATCCATCGTGCCCCTCACGTACGTCGGCCAAAACTAGCAGCGCAAGTTTTGACTCTAGTACGCGTCGTCGGCCGGCGGGAGGGGTGGCAGCGGCCCGATGTGCTCCTCGTAGGTGCGCGACAGCCCGTGGATGAGCGCGTCGAGGCCCAGCGCGAATGCACCCTCGTCCACCCGCTGCTGGTGCTCGGCCAGCCGGTGGGCCTGGGTCAGGTGCGGGTACTGCTCCGCGTACAGCCCGGGGTCCTCGACGAAGCCCCGCGCGAACGAGCCCAGCGCCGAGCCGGCTACGAAGTAGCGCATGAGCGCGCCGATGTGCGTCGCCCGGGCCGGCGGCCAGCCGGCGGCGACCAGTCCACCGTAGACCGCGTCGGCCATGGCCAGCGCCGCGGGCCGGCGCCCCGGCCCCCGGGCCAGGTACGGCACGATGTTCGGGTGCGCGGCCAGCGCCGCGCGGTAGGAGTGCCCCCACCGGCGCAGCGCCTCCCGCCAGTCGACGCTGCCGAAGAACGACACGTCCACCTGGCCGGTGACGCTGTCGGCCACCGCGTCGAGGATCTCGTCCTTGGTGGCGAAGTGGTTGTAGAGCGAGGGCCCGCGTACCCCGAGTTCGGCGGCGAGCCGGCGGGTGGAGAAGCCCTCCAGCCCTTCGGCGTCGATCAGCGCGGCGGCGGTCTCGACGATCCGCTGCCGGCTGAGCAGCGCCTGCCGCGGCCGGGGCATCCGGTCCTCCTTCGCTCGGGGTGGTCCGTCGCAGACTCTGCCACAACCGGGTCTGGACGGAATTAAACTTGCACCGCTAGTTTAAGCCTCATGGATCTGGAACTGTCCGCCGAGCAGGCGGCGGTCCGCCGGCTCGCCGCGGACTTCGTCGACCGTGAGGTGACGCCGCACGCGGCCACCTGGGACCGCCGCGAGTCCGTGGACCCCGACATCGTCGGCAAACTCGGCGACCTCGGCTTCCTCGGGCTCACCATCGGCGAGGACGACGGGGGTTCGGGCGGCGACCACCTCTCCTACTGCCTCGTGCTGGAGGAGCTCGGCCGGGGCGACTCCGCGGTGCGCGGCATCGTCTCGGTCTCCCTCGGGCTGGTCGCCAAGTCCGTCGCCGCGCACGGGACCCCGGCCCAGCGGGAGCAGTGGCTGCCCCGGCTCTGCTCCGGCGCCGCCCTCGGCTGCTTCGCGCTGACCGAGCCGGACAGCGGCTCCGACGCGGCCGCGCTGACCACCCGGGCGGTCCGCGACGGCACCGACTGGCTGATCACCGGCGCGAAGATGTTCATCACCAACGGCACCACGGCCGACGTCGCGCTGGTCTTCGCCCGCACCGGCGGCCCGGGACACCGGGGCATCAGCGCCTTCCTGGTGCCCACCGACGCCCCGGGCCTGACCCGGCGGGAGATCCACGGCAAGCTGGGCCTGCGCGGGCAGGCCACCGGGGAGCTGCGCTTCGACGGCGTACGGGTGCCGGAGTCGGCCCTCCTCGGCGAGGAGGGCGCCGGCTTCCGGCTCGCCCTCGCCACCCTGGCCAAGGGCCGGATGTCCGTGGCCGCCGGCTGCGTCGGCATCGCCCAGGGCTGCCTGGACGCGGCCGTCGGCTACGCCGGTCAGCGCACCCAGTTCGGCAAGCCCATCGCCGGGCACCAGCTCGTGCAGCAGCTGCTCGCGGCCATCGCCGTCGACACCGACGCCGCGCGGCTGCTGGTGTGGCGGGTGGCGGACCTGATCGACCGGGGCCAGCCGTTCGCCACCGAGGCGTCGATGGCCAAGCTCTTCGCCAGCGAGGCCGCCGTCCGCGCGGCCAACAACGCGGTCCAGGTCTTCGGCGGGTACGGCTACATCGACGAGTACCCCGTCGGCAAGTACCTGCGCGACGCCCGCGTCGCCACCCTCTACGAGGGCACCAGCCAGATCCAGCAGCTGCTCATCGGACGTGCGCTCACCGGCGTCAACGCCTTCTAGAGCCAGGGAGAAACCGTGACCAGATTCGCCGACCGGGTCGCCGTCGTCACCGGCGCCGCGCAGGGCATCGGCGCGGCCACCGCGCACCGGCTGGCCGCCGAGGGCGCGGCGGTCGCCGTGGTCGACCTCGACGCCGGGCGCAGCCGGGCCGTCGCCGACGAGATCGCCGCCGCCGGCGGCCGGGCCGTCGGCATCGGCTGCGACGTGACCGACGCCGAGGCGGTCGCCGCCATGACCGAGCAGGTCATCCAGGCGTACGGCGGGCTGCACGTGCTCGTCAACAACGCCGGGATCACCCGCGACAACCTGCTGTTCAGGATGCCGCTGCCCGAGTGGGAGGCGGTGCTGAGGACCAACCTGACGAGCATGTTCCTCTGCTGCCAGGCGGCGCAGCAGCACATGGTGGCCGCCCGCTACGGCCGGATCGTCAACCTCAGCAGCCGCTCCGCGCTGGGCAACCGGGGCCAGGTCAACTACGCAGCGGCCAAGGCCGGCGTGCAGGGGCTGACCGCCACCCTGGCCGTCGAGCTGGGTCCGTTCAACGTCACCGTCAACGCGGTCGCCCCCGGCTACGTGGCCACCGCGATGACCGCCGCCACCGCCGAGCGGGTCGGCAGCAGCCCCGAGGAGCACCAGCGGGCGGTCGCCGAGCACACCCCGCTGCGCCGGGTCGCCCAGCCGGCCGAGATCGCCTCGGTCATCGCCTTCCTGGCCAGCGACGACGCCTCGTACGTCAGCGGTCAGACCCTGTACGTCAACGGCGGCGCGCGCTGAGCCGCGCGCACCACCGCACCGACCCGGAGGGGACATGGACTTCGCGCTCTCGGACACCGAACGGGCCATCCGCGACACGGCCCGCGACTTCATCACCAGGGAGGTCATGCCGCTGGAGCCGGAGCTGCTGCGGCGCGAACGCGCCCACCGGCCCGGCCTGGAGCCCGACGAGCTGCGCGAGTTGCAGCTCAAGGCGCGGGCGTTCGGCTTCTGGGGGCTGGCCACCCCCGAGGAGTACGGCGGCATGGACCTGCCCGCCGTCACCCAGTCGCTGATCTGGACCGAGCTCGGCCGCTCGTACGTGCCGTTCCGCTTCGGCGGCGAGGCCGACAACATCCTGTTCCGGGCCAACGACGCGCAGAAGCGGGAGTTCCTGATCCCGACGATCGAGGGGGAGCGGCGCAGCTGCTTCGCGATCACCGAGCCGGGCGCGGGGTCCGACGCGGCCAACATCAGGCTCAGCGCCCGCCGCGACGGCGGCGACTGGGTGCTCAACGGCGAGAAGACCTTCATCACCGGCGGCAACGAGGCCGACTTCGCCATCGTCATCGCGGTCACCGACCGGGAGAAGGGGGCCCGCAACGGCGGCGCCACGGCCTTCCTGGTGGACCGGGCGATGGGCTGGCGCTCGGAGTTCATCCAGACCATGGGTGAGGGTGGCCCGGCCGCGCTGGTCTTCGACGACGTACGGGTGCCGGAGCGCAACATCCTCGGCGAGCCCGGCCAGGGCTTCACCCTCGCGATGGAGTGGATCGGCAAGGGGCGCTACACCATCCCCTCGCACGCCGTCGGCATCGCCGAGCGGGCGCTGCGCATGGCGATCGACCACGCCACCACCCGGCAGACGTTCGGCCGGCCCATCGGCGACAACCAGGCGATCCAGTGGATGATCGCCGACTCCGAGACCGAGCTGGAGGCGGCCCGCTGGCTCATCCTGCGGGCGGCCTGGACGGTCGACCAGGGCATGGACCCGCGGCACGCCTCCTCGATGGCGAAGCTCTACGGCGCCGGCATGGTCAACCGGGTGGTCGACCGGGTGTTGCAGATCCACGGCGGCATGGGCTACACCCGCGAACTGCCCGTCGAGCGGTGGTACCGGCAGGTCCGGCTCTACCGGATCTTCGAGGGCACCGACGAGATGCAGCGGCTCATCATCGCGCGGGACCTGCTGCGCGGCTACACCCGACTGGGAGGGCACCTGGCATGAGGACCTTCGACTCCGTCGACGAGCTGGCCGCGGCGGTGGGGGAGACCCTCGGCCCGGGGCCGTGGCAGCGGATCGAGCAGGGGCGCGTCGACCTGTTCGCCGACGCCACCGACGACCACCAGTGGATCCACCTCGACCCGGAGCGGGCCGCCGCCGGCCCGTACGGCGGCACGATCGCGCACGGCTTCCTGACCCTGTCCCTGCTGCCGGCGCTGGTGGGCCGGCTCTACCGGGTGCGGGGCGTGCGGATGGGGGTCAACTACGGGCTGAACCGGGTGCGGTTCCCCGCCCCGGTGCGGGTCGGCACGGCGGTCCGGGCCGTCGCCACCATCGCCGAGGTGTCCCCGGTGGCCGGCGGGGTGCAGCTGGTCACCGCCGCGACCGTGGAGTGCGACGCCGGCGGCAAGCCGGTCTGCGTCGCCGAGACGGTGAGTCGGCTCTACGTGGGGCCGCCGGCCTCCTGAGTGCCGGCGGCACCGGCCGCGCGTGGCGGGAGCCACACCCTTCGCGCCTCATTTGGGAGCTCCTGCCGCTTTTGTCCATCGGCCGTTCGGTTGATATGGCGCCGGCCGTTGGTCTAGGGTGGTGACACTGCGCTCGCCGGTTCCCGGCGTCGCCGCATCTGTGGGACAGGAAGGGCAGCATGATCACCACGACGACCGCGCCGAGCACCACCACCGACGCCGCCACCACGGTCTCCGGTGACGAGACCCGCGCGAGCGAGCTGACCGCCGCCCTCGCCGCCCTGCCGGAGGGGCACCCCGACCGGCCGGCGCTGCGGGCGCGGGTGATCGAGGCGTGGCTGCCGCTGGCCAACCACCTCGCCTTCCGCTACAGCGGGCGCGGCGAGCCCAACGGGGACCTGGCCCAGACCGCGGCCCTCGGGCTGATCAAGGCCGTGGACCGGTTCGACGCCTCCCGGGGCGTGGACTTCGCCGGCTTCGCCATCCCGACGATCCTCGGTGAGATCAAGCGTCACTTCCGCGACCGCACCTGGAACATCCGCGTGCCGCGCCGCCTCCAGGAGCTGCGGCTGCGCATCTCCGAGGCCAACGGCACCCTCACCCAGACGCTCAACCGCGCGCCGACGGTCGCCGACATCGCCGCCCACCTCGGCGTCACCGAGGAAGAGGTCCTGGAGGGGCTCGAAGGCGCCCGCGCCTACAACGCGGTCTCCCTGTCCACCCCCATCGGCGACGGCGACAGCGCCACCGAGCTGGGCGACACCCTGGGCGCCGAGGACAGCGAGTACGAGCTGGCGGAGCTGCGGGTCGCCCTCGGCCCGGCCCTCGCCACCCTCGACGAGCGGGAGCAGAAGATCCTCACTCTCCGCTTCTACGGCAACCTCACCCAGAGCGAGATCGCCACGCAGGTCGGCGTCTCCCAGATGCACGTCTCCCGACTGCTCGCCCGCGCGCTGGGGAAGCTGCGCGGCCAGCTCGAAGGCAGCCGCTGACGACATCCCCATGGCGCGGCGGCACCGTCGCCGTCCCGCCTGGGCGTACCGTCCTCGTCCGCCCCGCCGTACCCGGCGGGGCGGACGATTTCGTTTCCGACTTCCCGGATCGTCGCCGCCGATGGCCGGCGCGGTGTCGCGGTCCTCGGCCCCGGCAGGTTCCCGACCTGGCCGCCGCCAGCCGGCGCCCCGACGCAGGACCGAAGGCGATCGGCCGGTCCGCCCTGTCTTCCAGGGTGTCGTGTTGGGCGCCGCACCACCGCATCCGTGCGGTCTCGGCATCGTGCCCTGTGGTCGCCGGGGGCGGCGGTGCCACCATCAGACCATGGTGGATGTCGATGTATTTCGGCGTGGTGCGCGGGCCCGGGCGGCGGTGATGACGGCGCGTCTGCGCCGGCTGGTGACCTGCGAGTCGCCGCCGGAACCGGGTCCGGAACTCACCGCCTGCGCCGAGCTGCTCCAGGCGTGGGGCGACGCCGCGCTGGGCCGGCGGGGGCGTCGGGTGGTCCTCGACGGACTGCCGCACCTGCTCTGGGCGGCCCCCGACCAGCGCGTGCTGCTGCTCGGGCACTACGACACGGTCTGGCCGGCGGGAACCATCCGGGAATGGCCCTTCACGGTCACCGGAAGCACCGCCACGGGGCCCGGGGTCTGCGACATGAAGGCCGGAATCGTCCAGATGCTGACCGCGCTGGAGCTGCTGCCGGACACCTCGCGGGTGGGGTTGCTGCTCACCTGCGACGAGGAGAGCGGATCCGGCACCTCCCGACCGCTCATCGAGGAGCAGGCCCGCCGCTCCGGGGCGGTGCTGGTCGGCGAGCCGAGCACCGAGGGCGGCGATCTGAAGGTCGCCCGCAAGGGCGGCTCGGTCTACCGGATCGCGGTGCGGGGCCGGGCGGCACACGCCGGCGTCGAGCCGCACCGGGGCGTCAACGCCGGGGTGGAGCTCGCGCACCACGTCCTCGCGGTGCAGTCCTTCGCCGCTGGGGAGACGAGTGTGACCCCGACGGTCCTCTCCGCCGGCACGATGACGAATGTCGTCCCCGAGTCCGCGGTCCTCTGCGTCGACGTGCGGGCCTGGACCCGCGAGGAGTTGCACCGGGTGGACCGACTCGTCCGCGAGCTGACCCCCCGGCTGCCCGACGCGCGGCTGACGGTCGGCGGCGGGATCAACCGGTACCCGCTGCCGGCCTCCGTGTCGGCATCGCTGTTGCGCGTCGCGCAGTCGGTGGGGGCGGAGCTCGGGCTGCCTGCCGTGCGCGGCGTCGCCGCCCCGGGCGCCTCCGACGCCAACTTCACCGGCGCGCTCGGCGTGCCCACCCTGGACGGGCTGGGCGGGGTGGGGGGCCTGCCGCACGCCCGCGGCGAGTACGTGGACGTCGCGAGGATGCCGGAGCGCACCGCGCTGCTGGCCGCCATGGTGGCCCGGCTTCTCGCCGCGCCCGGCCCGGACCAGGCAGCCGAGGGACCGCTCGGCGCCGTACCCGCCGCCCAGGGCTCGCCGGCGGACGGGTGAGCGCCCCGCTCGCGTGGCGTCCGCCGCTCGGCGGTCGAAGTCCGCACGGTTTCGTAAACGCGCCCCGCGCCGCTGGGCGATGCTGGATCCGTCGATCGCCCCGGGGAGGCGCTCATGGCTCGTACGACCGGTGACCTCGCATCCGACTCGCCGATGGCGGCGGGGGACATGGTGCGTCGCGCGCGTACCTTCGCCGACCGGATGGCCGCCAGACGTTCCATCCGACACTTCTCGCCCGAGCCGGTGCCGATGGAGGTGATCGAGGAGGCGATCCGCGCGGCGGCGACCGCGCCGAGCGGCGCAAACCTGCAACCGTGGCGGTTCGTCGTGGTCACCGACGCCGCCCGGAAGCGCCGGCTGCGGGAGGCCGCGGAGGCCGAGGAACGTGAGTTCTACGCCCGGCGCGCGTCGGCGCAGTGGCTGGAGGCGATCGCCCCGATCGGTACGGACTGGCACAAGCCCTTCCTGGAGGTGGCGCCGGTCGTGATCGTGGTGTTCGAGGTGCACCAGGGCCCGCGGTCCCCGAAGCCCTATTACGTCAAGGAATCCGTGGGCATCGCGGTCGGCGTGCTGATCACTGCGCTGCACCACGCCGGCCTGGCCACCCTGACCCACACGCCGAGCCCGATGCGCTTCCTCAACGAGGTGTGCGAACGGCCGCCGGAGGAGCGTGCGTACCTGGTCATGCCGGTCGGGTATCCGGCGCCCGACGCCACGGTGCCGGACCTGGTCCGAAAGCCGCTGCCGGAGGTTCTGATCCGGCGGTGACGCTCCGTCCGCGGCTGCCGGTCGTGCCCGGCCTCGCCCGGAACTGCGCAGCTCCGTGCATTCGACGGGTCGCCGGCCGCCGGGACACGCGGATCAGGCCGGGCGACGCGCAGCCGGTCCGGAGCCGGGCAACCGGATGCTGGTACGACCGCCGCCGTGCCGAGGTCGTCGGCTGAACACCGGCGGGGCCCGCCCCCATGTCGGAGGGGCCGTCCGTCGGACGGCCCCTTCGACATGGGGCAACCGCTGGCGGAGCCCGCCGCGGCGCGGGATCCCGGTCGGCTACGCGCAGGTCGCCCCGCGGAAGGTCAGGAGTCGGCGAACTGCCCGGGAGCCCGGCCGGGACCGGCCGGCCCTCGGTACGCCTGGGCGATGTCCAGCCAGTGCTCGGCCTCGGCGCCCACCGCCGTCACCGACAGGTCGGCGCGGTGCCGTCGTCGGGTGACCAGCAGGCAGAAGTCGGCGGCGGGACCGGTGACGACCTGCTCGGCGTCGGACGGGCCGAACCGCCAGAGCGCCCCCGACGGCGCGGTGATCTCGAAGCGTAGGGCGACGTCCGGAGTGGGCAGACCGCGCGCCTGGTAGCCGAAGTCCCACGTGCGCACGGCGAACTCGACGAGGTGGCGCAGCCGGTCGGTGCGCTCGCGGCGTACGCCGAGGGCGTCGGCGATGTCCTGGCCGTGGCCGAACAGCTCCATCATCCCGGCCGCGGCGAGCACCGGCGCCGGGAGCGGCCGGACGAGCCAGGGCACCAACTGCCCGGGCTCGACGGCGGCGAGCGCCTTCTCCGCGGCGGCCCGCTCCGTACGCCACCGGCCCATCAGCGCCGCGGGCGCCTCGGCCAGATAGGGCGCCATCGCCACGTCCACGTTCGCGTCGAAGTCGTCGCTCAGGCGGCCCGTCAGGGCCCGGAACTTGTCCGGGTCGGCGGCCGCCAGCCCGGCCATCCGGAAGGTCGCGGCCAGGTGCGCGATCTGGTGCGCGACCGTCCAGCCCTCGGCCGGGGTGGCCCTCCGCCACCCCGCGTCGTCCAGGTCGACGAGCATGCGGTCGACGTCGTCGCCCTCGGCCTCCAGTGCGGCGAACACATCCTGATCTGTCACGCGCTGATCCTCTCGCTGCGGGTGTCGAGTGCACGTCGCCGGCGCTGCGCGCCCGATGGTCGACGGGGAAGGAAGGAGATCGGCAGCCGCGTCGGCGCCGCCGCCTCAATCATCGGCAGGGGGTGGGGCGGGCGTCTTCTCCCGCTGTGCCGAGGGCGGGGCCCCCAC
Source organism: Micromonospora sp. M71_S20 (assembly GCF_003664255.1). NCBI lineage: Bacteria > Bacillati > Actinomycetota > Actinomycetes > Micromonosporales > Micromonosporaceae > Micromonospora > Micromonospora sp. M71_S20. Next base: position 810,192 of record NZ_RCCV01000004.1, read on the forward strand.
CGCCGGGTGCGCGCGCAACCGCAACGCGACCAGGCTGCCGAGCAGCAGGACGCCCCCCACCACGGCCAGCGCCGGCCGGACGGCGGGCAGGAACGCGGCGTTGAAGGCGTCCGTGGCCAGCGCCGCGTACCGGTCGGCCAGCGCCGGCGGCGTTCCCGCCGGCACGACGAAACCGCCGGCCTGGCCGGCACCCAGCCTGATGCCCTGCTCGGCGGCGCCGAAGCCGTCCAGGAAGGCCGCCCGGGCCTCGGGAGGCAGCGTCGCCGCCCGGGCGCGGGCCGCCTCCGGCAGGGTGTCGGCGAGCCGGTGTTGCAGCACCGCCCCGACGACCGCTGCGCCGAGCGCGCCGCCGACCTGGCGGGCGGTGTTGAGCACGCCCGCGGCGGCGCCGGCCAGCCGGGCGGGCACCTCGCGCATGGCCTCGGTGGTGGTCGGCGCGATGGACGCCCCCATGCCGACGCCGACGGCGATCAGCGGTACGACGAACGTGCCGACGGTGGAGCGCGGCGTGACCAGCACCGCCATGCCCAGCACGCCGAGCGCGTACACGGTGAGCCCGCCCGCGAGCAGGCGCCGGCCGCCCAGGCGGTCGGTGAGCCGCCCGGCGACCGGCGCGACGGCGCTGAGCACCAGCGTCCAGGGCAACGCGGCGAGACCGGACTCCAGCGGGCTCATGCCGAGCAGCGACTGCGTCTCGATCACGAAGACCAGCAGGAAGCCGTACAGCCCGAACGAGCTGACGAGCGTGATCAGGGTCGCCGGGGCGAAGTTGCGCAGGCGGAACAGGCCGGGCGGGACGAGCGGCTCCCGCTGTCGGCGCTCGCGCAGCGCGAACACCACCGCGCACACCGCCGAGGCGGCCAGGATCGCCGGGATGCTCACGGGCCCGCGTACCGTGCCCCAGTCGTGCCGTTCGCCCTCGATGAGGGCGTACATGAGGCCCACCAGCGCGGCGGTGGCCAGGAGCACGCCGGGCACGTCGAGGTGGCGCGGCCGGCGGGTGCGCAGGTCGGGGACGAGCCACCAGGCCAGGGCGACGCCCGCCACGCTGAGGGGCACGTTCAGGTAGAAGATCCACTCCCAGCCGAACCGGGTGATCACGAGCCCGCCGAGGGTGGGTCCGCTGACGGCGGCCACGCCGGCGACGGCGGTGAAGATGCCGAAGGCGGCGCCGCGCCGTGCGGCCGGAAAGATGCCGGAGATGAGGACCAGCGCCTGCGGCAGCAGCGCCGCGGCGCCCACGCCCTGCACCACCCGCGCGCCGATGAGCTGCCCCGGGGACTGGGCCGCCCCGCAGAGCACCGAGGCCACCGCGAACACCGCCATGCCGGCCATGAAGACGGTACGCGGACCGAACAGGTCGCCGAGGCGCCCGGCGACGATGAGCAGGGACGCCAGCGCCAGCAGGTAGCCGTTCAGCACCCACAGCATGCTGTCGATGCCGGTGTCCAGCGACCGCATCATGTCGGGCACGGCCGTGTTGACGATGCTCGTGTCGAGCAGGATGAGGAAGTTGCCGAGGCACAGCACCAGCAGTGCCGCCCACGGGTTGCCGGACCTCGCCCGCGGCAGCGTCCCCACCGCGTCGACGGCCGGCCCCGGATCACGACTCGCCCGCACGCGAGGCCTCCTCCCCGACGGCGAGGTCGGCGCCGGGTACGCCGGCCGGGGGCGGGGCGGGGCCGTCCTCGTACAGCCGGGCCCCGATCCGGCGGGCCGCGGCCAGGCTCGCCCAGGCGGTGACCGCGACCAGCGTGGCGTCGTCGGCACCGCCGGCACGGCAGGCGGCGACGTCGGCGTCGGTGACCCGGTACGGCGCGAGCGCGGTCAACAGCGCCAGCCGGGCGGCCGGTCGCTCGGCCGGCGACAGCTCGGCGACGGCGGCGTCGACCCACCGCCCGCCGCCCGGCGCCGGGGGCGGGGCGTCGGCCAGGCAGGCCAGTACCCGCCGCCGGACGTGCTCCGGCAGGGCGGCCTCGCCGCGGCGGCGGACCGCCTGGCCGGCGCGGGCGAAGGCGGCGGCCACGTGCGGCTGGCCGACGGCCCAGGCCAGGTCGGCCTCCGGCGGGGCGGGTGGCAGCAGCTCCAGGGAACGACCGGGTGGCCTGTCGGCGCGGGCCAGCGCCCCCATGATGCGGGCGGCCGTGCGCCGGACCCCGGTGCGCATCCCGGCCGGCGTGGGCGGCAACGGGGAGTCCTGGAGGAAGACGCTCACCATCCGGTTGAGGTAGTGGAAGGCCACCACCACGCCGATCAGCTCCGGCCCGTGCTCGGCAGGGAACGGCGGCCGACGGCGGCGCGCAGGGCTGTCGGCCCCGCTGTGCCGGGCCCACTCGGCCAGGGCCCGCAGCCGCCGGTCGCCGATCCCGCCGACCCCGGCCGCCAGCCACCCGCCCGCGTCGCCCAGCAGCCCGGCCGCCGTCGCGCCGTGCACCTCCACGCAGTACGGGCACCGGTTGCTCTCGGAGACGGCGGTGGCCACCACCTCCTTCGCGTCGCGGCCGACCAGCCCCTCGGCGAGCAGCGTCTCGCGCAGCATGAGCCAGCACGCGCGCAGCACGTCGGGGGCGGGGGAGTGCAGCAGCACCGGGGGCGCGAGGACCCCGAAGTCGTCGACCATCTGCCGGTAGACCCGGGCGACGGGCCCGTCGGCGGCGTCCGGGGCGACCGGCGTCACGTGCCGGACGTGGGTCAGCATCGTGCGGCTCGTCACCCGAGCCAGTCGCCTGCCCATCGGTCTCCTTCCTGGTCGGGCGGGCCGAGGGCCGGAAGCGGGGCGCGCCCCCGGCCCGTCGTGGTCCTAGCCGGGCACGACCTGGGGCACCGCGGTGGCCGTCCCCTCGGGCAGCGAGCCGTGGTAGGTGACCGGCACGCCGCGCTCCTGCGCCGCGCGGACGATGCCGGGCACGGCGCGCTCGGCGAGCGCGGCGATGGTGAGGGCCGGGTTGACGGTGAGCGCGCCCGGCACCGCCGAGCCGTCGGTGACGAAGATGCCGGGGTGCTGCCGCAGCTCGTGCCGGTCGTCGAGGGCGGACGTCGCCGGGTCGTCGCCGATCCGGCAGGACGACAGCGGGTGCACCGTGTACGCGCCCACCACGTCGTTGGTCCACGGCATCACCCGGGCCAGCCCGTCGCGCTCCAGGATGTCCCGGGCGTCCGCGTCGGCGGCGGCCCAGCCCCGCAGGGTGTTGGCGGTGGGCCGGTAGCGCAGCGGACCCCGGCCGAGCATCTGCTGGGAGATGCGGTCCGCGTTGCCGGTCGCCGGCGGCGGTCCGAAGACGCCCTCGTTGTCGTCCTCCGACATCGTGAACAGCGTCAGCCACGACTGCCAGCGGCGCAGCATGTCCTTCTTCGCCAGGCCGAACCAGCTCGGTCCCTGTGCGTCGGGCACCTGGGCGAGGATCGTGCCCAGCCCCAGCGGGAAGAAGAGTTGCTCCAGCGAGTACCGCTCGTACTCGGGCAGGTCCGGATCGAGCTTGTCCCAGGTCGCCACTGTCGGCCCGCGGCCGATCTGGTTGGCGTCGTATCCCCGGCCGTCGGGCCGGCTGAGGCCGAGCACCTCCCGGACCCGGTCGTCGTCGAAGACGGCCGTGTTGAGCCGCTCCCCGTTGCCGGAGAAGTACCGGCCGACGGCGGAGGGCATCGTGCCGAGGGTGGGCTCCGAGCGTTGCAGGATCACCGGGGTCGCGCCGGCCCCGGCGGCCACGATCACGATCTTGGCGTCGATCGTCCCGCTGTCGTGCAGGATCCGGTAGTCCTCGCCGTCGACCACGCGGTAGTGCACCCGGTAGCCGCCGTCGTCGGTGCGGGAGAGGTGCTGCACCTCGTGCAGCGGCCGGATCTCGGCGCCGTGCGCCAGGGCCGCCGGCAGGTAGTTCAGCAGCAGGGAGCGCTTGGCGTCGAAGCGACACCCGGCCATCATCCAGTTGCAGTTGGTGCACTTGTCGACGTCCACGGCGGACGGCACCGGGTTGGCCGTGCGCCCGGCGTGCGCGCAGGCCGCGGCGAAGAGGCCGCCGGCGTACGGCACCTTGTCCCAGCTCTGCATCGTGATCGGGAGCGCCTCGCAGACCCGGTCGTACCAGGGGTCGAGGGTGTCGCGGGTGATGGCCGCCGGCCACATCCGCCGGCCGATGCTGCCCTGCCGCTCGAAGACGAACCGTGGCGCGCGCGGCATGGTGGCGAAGTAGACGACGCTGCCGCCGCCGACGCAGTTGCCGCCGAGCACGCTCATCCCGTCGCCCACGGTGAAGTCGAAGATCCGGGTGTACGACGAGCCGAGCTTGAAGTCGTGGTCGAACTCCTCGCTGGACAGCCACGGTCCCCGTTCCAGGACCACCACGCGCGCCCCGCCCGCGGCCAGGTGGTACGCGGGGATCGCCCCGCCGAAGCCGCTGCCGATCACCACGACGTCGGTGCTTGCGCCACTGGTCATGCCGGACTCCCTGTGGGGGTGGTGTGCGGGTGCGGTCGCGACAGCGGGCGTCCGTACGAGTACTCGGGGAACCGCCACAGTCCGTCGTCGTCGGGTCTGGTGATGCCGATCGCCAGCAGCCCCGGGTGCCCCGCGGCGAGTGCGTCGCGCGTGTTCATGTGGGCTGCGCTGTCGTAGGCCATGTTGCTGAACAGGGCGAGCCCCACCCACATCTCCTTCTCCGGGTTGTCCGGGGCGAGCAGGTGACTCAGCAGCGCGGTGCGATGGTCGAACGCGAGGCCGACGAAGGGCGGCACCGCCGGGTCGAGGGTCAGGCCGTTGGCCTCGGCGTACCTGGTCGCGTGCGCGTTGAGGGCCTCACTGAGCGTGCCCAGCATCAGCGACACCCCGCCGGCCGGGTCCTCCATCAGGGCCAACGCCCCCGACTCGACCGCGCCCCCGTCGGGCGAGACGCCGGCGATCGCCCGGTCGTCGGCGGACCGCTTCGTCCCGGGGATGATGGTGTCGGCGAACGCCTCCAGCGTCAGCACGCGCGCCTGCTGTTCCTCGGGTGTTTCCGGTTGCACGGCGCTACCTCCTTAAGGGCGGGCGCGTCGGTCTCTAGTCCCGCCGAGTCGTTTTCGGGCAGCCTTTTGCCAACGCCGGTAAAGGCGACGGAAGCAAGGGGTGAAATGGTGGTCGCCCGGAATTACTCCGTGCGGCGCGGATGGTGCGCGAAGTTCTGCATAATCCTGGCTACCGACGCAGCTGGGACGCACCTCCTGTTTTGCTGAGGCCGATCACCGGCGGGCCGTGGGAAAGGTCAGCGAAACTGTGCGCGGTGGCGCGTCACGCAAATGTGCGGGCCACGTCGACCGGTGCCCGGGTCACCCGGAGTCGCCGCTGAGGCAACGCCAGCTGCGGCGACCGCTCCGCGCGGCGGGGCGCCGCCGGTCGCGGCGGGTCGGGCGGGTCAGAGCGGGTTGGCGGCCCGGCGCGGCGCGGCGGTCGCCGGGAGCGCGGCGAGCCCGGCCTGGCGCCGGCTCAGCCGCCCGGTGCGGTGCAGCCAGCGCACGGTGTCGGTCATCGTCTCGTCGAGCGACCGGCTCGCCGGCCCGAGCAGTTCCTGGGTGGGCGTGGCGTCCATCGGGCGGGCGGTGGCGCAGAGGTAGATGGCGCCGTGCTCGGCGGGCAGGTGGACGGGCGACAGCCGCTGCGCCGCACTGACCAGGTGGCCCATCGGCAGCAGGGCGCGGGCCGGCAGCCGCAGGGTGGGCAGGGTCCGCCCGGTGACCCGGCGCAGCGCGTCGACGAACTCGCGGGTCGTGACGTAGCGGCCGGGGGCCGGGTAGCGGCGGGGTCCGCGCCCGGGTTCGAGCACCGCCGCGTGCAGCCGGGCCACGTCCCGCACGTCGCCGACGGGGAAGCCGCCGGTCGGCCACAGCGGCATGAGCCCGCGCAGCACGTTGCGTACCCGCGTCGTCTGGTCGCCCAGGTGGGGGTCGTCGGGCCCGAGCGAGGCCAGCGGGTAGGTGATCACCACCGGCGCCCCGTCGTCCTGGTGCCGGCGGGCGACGCGCTCGGCGGCGGCCTTGCTGCGCAGGTACGCCTCCCCGGGCGCGCCGACCGGCGAGTCGACGGTCAGCGGCGACCGCGCGGCCGGCAGCAGCGCCCCGAAGGTGGAGACGTGCACGATCGGGTCGAGGCCCGCCGCCCGCGCCGCCCCGAGCACCACCTCGGTGCCGCGCAGGTTGACCGCCGCCATCCGCGCCCGGTCCCGGGCGTCGAAGCTGTAGACGCCGGCGGCGTGCAGCGCGGCGGCGCAGCCGTCGGCGGCCCGGCCCACGGCGGCGGGATCGGTGACGTCGCCGGTGACCAGCTCGACCCGCTCGGCGTGGGCGCCCAGCGCGGTCAGCATCCGGCGGGCGCGGGACGGGTCGCGCACGAGCATCCGGACGCGGTGGCCGCCACCGAGGATGGCGGCCGTCGAGTGGGAGCCGATGAATCCGGTGCCACCGGTTACCAGGACCAGCATCGCGACTCCCATGGGTGGGGGACTGGGGTCGTCGCCATCATCGGCAGGCCCCGCTGGCGGGGCCTTCTCCGAAGGTGCTCAACCGGTGCCGACCGCGTCATCCGGGCCGCCGGACTCCCAATACTGGCAGTGCCGCAGTCGTCGGGAGCCGCCGTCGTGACCGTCCGACGGGGGCGACGCGGAGCAGGAGGCAGATCATGATCGCTCGTCGGGTGGCCTCGTCGGTGGTCCAGCGCCAGGTCAACTACGTCACGCCGGTCCCGCCGGGAGCCGCACGAGGGCTGGTGGACACCGTGTACGCGCAGGTCGCGCAGGAGATGCAGCTCGTCGTGCCGCCCGCGCAGCTGCACTCCCCGTCGCCGGAGGTGCTGGCCGCGTACTGGATGGTCATGCGGGAGCCGCTGCTGCCGACGGAGCCCCTGGACCGGGCGACCAAGGAGGCGGTGGCCGCCGCCGTGTCGGTGGCGAACATCTGCCCGTACTGCGTGGACATGCACAGTGTCGGGCTCTACGAGCTGTCGACCGAGCACGACGCGGAGGCGATCGTGGCCGACCGGCTCGCCGAGATCACCGACCGGCGCATCCGCGACGCGGCCGAGTGGGCCCGTACGGCGCACCAGCCGCGGACCCCGCGGCCGGTCCTGCCGTTCTCGGAGCGGGACCGCCCGGAGCTGGTCGGCGTGGTCGTGGGCTTCCACTACATCGCCCGTGTGGTCAACGTCTTCCTCCCCAACTTCCTGCTCCCGCCGGGGCTGGCGCCACGGGCACGGCGGCGCCTGAAGCGGGGCATCGGCTGGATCATGCAGGGGACGCTGCGCGACCCCCGGGCGCCGGGCCGCTCGGTGGGGCTGCTGCCGCCGGCGCCGCTGCCGGCGGAGGCCGGCTGGGCGGCGGGCAGCCCGCACGTGGCCGGGGCGATGGCCCGCGCGTACGCGGCGTTCGAGGCGGCCGGCGAGCGGGCCGTTCCGCCGGCCGTCCGGGAGCTGGTCGCGGAGCGCCTCGACGCCTGGCGGGGGGAGGAGACCGGCCTGAGTCGACAGTGGTGCGAACGACTGATCGCACCGCTGCCCGAGGCGGAGCGGGCCGCCGGCCGCCTGGCCCTGCTGACCGCGTTCGCCTCCTACCAGGTCGACAAGGAGGTGGTCACGGAGTTCCGCCGCCACCGGCCGGGCGACGCGGCCCTGGTCGACGCGGTCGCCTGGGCCAGCTTCGCGGCGGCCCGCCGGATCGGCGCGTGGTACGCCCCCGCCAGCTCGCCGGAGCCGGTCTGACGGATTCCCGACCCGGACTGAGCAACATCGGAGGCGTCTGCCCGTGTCCGGGTCGACACGCTGGGTGAAGGTGAGGCGCTCTCGTGCGCCCGTCACCCTCTCGAGGAGGAAACGTGACCAGCAACCAGACGACCCTGCCCGGCGCGTCCGGGCGTTGGGCGACCCTGAACGGAGCGCACCACCGGACGGCGCTGAACCTCTTTCTCCTGATCGTGCTGGCGCACTGGGCCGAGCACCTGGTGCAGGCGTACCAGATCTGGGGTCTGGGCTGGTCGCGGCCGGAGGCGCGCGGGGTGCTCGGCATGCCGTTCCCGTGGCTCGTCAGCTCGGAGTGGCTGCACTACGGCTACGCGATCGTGATGCTCGTGGGGATGTGGATGCTGCGGCCCGGCTTCGTCGGGCGTAGCCGGGGCTGGTGGACCACCGCCCTGGCGATCCAGTTCTGGCACCACATCGAGCACCTGCTGCTGCTGTTGCAGGCGCAGACCGGCCGGCACCTGTTCGACAGCCCCGTGCCCACCAGCCTGCTGCAGGTCGTGATCCCCCGGGTCGAGTTGCACCTGTTCTACAACACGGTCGTCTTCGTGCCGATGGTGATCGCGATGTACCTGCACCTGCGGCCCTCCGTGGCGGAGGCGGAGCAGATGTGGTGCAGCTGCCGGCAGCCCGAGGCCGCGGCGCAGCCCTCGTGACCACCGTGGACGACGCCCGCCGGCCCGAACCGCCCGCACCGGCGACGTCGGTCGGGGCGGTGCAGCGGGCGGCGATCGTCGTGGCGGCCGGTGTCGTGCTGTCGGTCCTGGCGCTGCTCGTCTTCGGCAGCCCGGCCGCGAGCCGGAGACTGGTGCTCAACCCGGGCGACGGGTCGGTCGTCGGGGCCGCGCCCGCCGAGGTGACGCTCACGCTCGGCGGCGCCGAGTCGGCCGATAACGTGCACCTGGCCGTCACGGGACCGACCGGGGCGACCGTCTCGACCGGGAGACCGGCCGTCCGCGACGGCCGCCTGGTCGTGCCGGTGCGCGACGCAGGCCCGGGCGCCTACCGGGTCGCCTACCGCGCCGGGCTGCCCGACGGTCGGCAGGTCGCCGGCCTGGCCGGCTTCACCGTGACCCCCGGCGTCGTCCCGGCCGGCCCCGTCGCTGCGCCGATCGACGACCCGGCCGCGAGCGCCGGGCACGACCACGCGCGCATTGACGGCATCAACGGCGTGCTCCTCCTGCTGGACCTGGGTCTCGTCGGGGTGGCCCTGCTGTTGATGTTCCTGCGGCCACGGCGCGGGGCGGGCCCCGTCGAGGGCCCGTGACCCGGCCCGGACGGCGGCCACCCCGGCGCCGCAACGGCTGGTGACGGCCCGCGCGGCAGTCCGCCGCCGCGGCGGATGAGCGCACAGCGGAAGAGGCGGCCCCGGCCGGCGCGCGGCGACGATGAAGTCACCCGCCGGCCGGGGCCGGCGTCGTCGTACCGACAGGGGGATCTGCCATGCCGACGGTACTGGGCTCCGTACGTCGACTGCTGATGGCGCCGACGCTCGCGGACGTGACCTTCGCGCGTCGGGGCTTCCCGGGCCCCGCCACGGAGGTCACCCGCCGGCTGGAGGCGGTTCCGCAGTCGGTGGTCTGCGGGTTCGAGTGGGGCATCGACACCCGCGACCCGTGGGAGCTGGAGCGCCGGCTCGCCCTCGTCGACCGGGAACTGCTCGGCTTCGCCTACGAGGGCGCCACGATGGCCTGCACCATCCTCGACGTCATGGGGCCCCGGCGCGGCACCCGCACCCGCGACCTGCTGCGGGGGCCCGGCGCGCCCCACCTCTTCCTCGCCTACATCGGCATCGGGTTCGCCATGGCGCGCCTCCCGCGGCCCCTCTGGCGGCACGTGGTGCCCGATCTCACGGGCTCCCCGTACCACCCGACGATGACCTGGCTGGCAGTGGACGGCTACGGGTTCGACCGCGCCTACTTCGACCTCGACCGGTGGGTGACCCGGCAGGAGCGGCTGGCGGCGTACCCGTGGCAGGGGCACGGGGACTACTTCGCGCGGGCCACCGACCAGGGCCTCGGGCGGGCGCTGTGGTTCATCCACGGCGCCCGCACCGCGGAGGTGGCCGGGGCCGTGCGGGCCTTCGCCGCCGACCGGCACGGTGACCTCTGGAGCGGGGTGGGGCTCGCCGCCACCTTCGCCGGCGGCGCCGACACCGAGGCGCTCGTGGCGCTGCGCGGCGAGGCCGGCGGTTGCGCGCCGGACCTGGCCCAGGGCGCGGTCTTCGCCGCCAAGGCCCGCAGCCACGCCGGGTACGTGCCGGCGCACAGCGAGGCGGCCATGCACGCGCTCGGCGGGTGCTCGGTGGCCGCCGCCGCGGCTCTCGCCGACGACGTGGCGGTCCGCGCGGAGCCGGCCGGGCGGCTGCCGGCGTACGAGCTCTGGCGGCGCAACGTCCGCGCGCACTTCGAGCCGGCCGGCGTCGGTCACGACCACTGAGCCCGCCCGCGTCGCCCGCCGTGGCGGCGCCGTGCCGCCCCGGACTCCGTGGACCCACGGAGTCCGGGGCGGACGTGAACGTTTCGAATAGTTGCGATGAATGCGCAAATTTGAAGAAATCAACTCATCGCGCGCTTGTCATCATCAAAACAGATGTCCATCCCTGTTCGACGGAAACACCGACCCTTTGGGGGAACGTGCGATGCAGAGCCTGCGTGATCTGCGGCGCAGAATCCTGACGCCAGATATCTCCGACACAAAAATGGACGTACGCGGATTCCACGTCAAGGACGAGGAATCGAAGGCGCTGCTCGAAACCGTCGGCGCCTCATTCCTCACCGGTTACGGATACGCCGCCGAGGCGCCGACCGCGGCGGCCGCCGAACGTCGCCTGGAAACGGTGCCGACGCGTTTTCGTGGCTTCGCGTACGAGGGCGCCGGGATGGGCTTCGCCGTCCGGGACGCGCTGCGGCCGGGCCGCCCCCGGCACGTGGCGAACCTGCTCGCGGGCCGGGGCGACGCGCACGTCTACATGATCTACGTGGGCGTCGGCTGGGCGATGGCGCGGGTGCCGCGGATGCGCTGGGGCCGGCTGCACGCCCCGGATCCGCTGCTGCGCTGGCTGGTGCTCGACGGCTACGGCTTCCACCAGGCGTACTTCCACACCGACCGGTACGTGTACGGGCAGTACCGCCACCCGCGGTTCCCCTGGCCGGCCGACGGTCCACAGGGGTACGCCGACCGGGTCATCGACCAGGGCATCGGCCGGGCCACCTGGTTCGTCGGCGGCACCGACGTGGACCGGGTGACGGAGATCTTCGGCGCGTTTCCGGCGCACCGGCGGGCCGACCTGTACGCCGGGGCCGGCCTGGCCGCCACCTATGCCGGAGGGGCCACCGAGGCGGACCTGCGCCGCTTCCGCGACCGCGCCGGCGACTACCGCGTGGACCTCGCCCAGGGCAGTGCCTTCGCGGCAGGGGCCCGGGTACGAGCGGGTCTGGTCGTTCCGCACAACGAGATCGCCACCCAGGTGTTCTGCGGCGTGTCGACCGCCGAGGCGGCGAAGGCCACCGACGTCACCGTGCCCGCCGAACCGCACGGAGCTGAACCCGCCTACGAGCGGTGGCGACGTGCCATCGCCGCGGAATTCGAGGGGTGGTGCTGAGCGTGGCGCCCCGAGTCCCGATCGAGTCCATGCCCCGGCGATCCACCATTACGCGCGACAACGGAGAAACCTCGTGACCAGGATCGCTGTCGTGGGGATGGCGTGCCGCTACCCGGATGCCACATCCCCGCGGGAACTGTGGGAGAACGCCGTCGCCGGGCGCCGCGCCTTCCGGCGGCTGCCCGAGGAACGGATGCGACTGGACGACTACTACGACCCCGACCCCGCCACGCCCGACCGTTTCTACGCCCGCAACGCGGCGGTCATCGAGGGCTACGAGTTCGACCGCATCGCGTACAAGGTCGCCGGTAGCACCTACCGCTCCACCGACCTCACCCACTGGCTCGCCCTCGACATGGCGGCCATGGCGCTGGCCGACGCCGGGTTCCCGATGGCGGAGGGACTGCCCCGCGAGCGCACCGGCGTGGTCGTCGGCAACACGCTGACCGGCGAGTTCTCCCGGGCCAACCAGCTGCGGCTGCGCTGGCCGTACGTGCGCCGCATGGTCGCCGCCGCGCTCAAGGAGCAGGACTGGGACGACGACCAGCTCACCACGTTCCTCGAGGACTTCGAGGCGACCTTCAAGGGCCCGTTCCCGGAGGTCGACGAGGACACCCTCGCGGGTGGGCTGTCCAACACCATCGCCGGGCGCATCTGCAACCACTTCGACTTCAAGGGCGGCGGCTACACCGTCGACGGCGCCTGCTCCTCGTCCCTGCTCTCCGTCGCCACCGCGTGCAAGACCCTCTGCGACGGCGAGGTCGACGTGGCGGTCGCCGGCGGGGTCGACCTGTCCATCGACCCCTTCGAGATCATCGGCTTCGCCAAGACCGGCGCGCTGGCGCGCGGCGAGATGCGGGTCTACGACCGCGGCTCGAACGGGTTCTGGCCCGGCGAGGGCTGCGGCATGGTGGTCCTGATGCGCGAGTCGGAGGCCCGCCAGGCGGGACACCGCATCTACGCCACCATCGCGGGCTGGGGCATCTCCTCCGACGGCAAGGGCGGCATCACCCGGCCCGAGGTCGCCGGCTACCAGCTCGCCCTGCGCCGGGCGTACGAACGGGCCGGGTTCGGCATCGAGACCGTCGGGCTCTTCGAGGGCCACGGCACCGGCACGGCGGTCGGCGACGCCACCGAGCTCCAGGCGCTGTCGCTGGCCCGGCGCACCGCCGACGCGAACTCCCCGCAGGCCGCCATCAGCTCCATCAAGGGCATGATCGGGCACACCAAGGCGGCGGCCGGCGTCGCCGGCCTGATCAAGGCCGCGATGGCGGTGCACCACGAGATCCTGCCGCCGACCATCGGCTGCGTCGACCCGCACGAGATCCTCACCGCCGAGCAGGCCGCGCTGCGGGCCCTGCGCAAGGCCGAGGCCTGGCCGCGCGACCTGCCGGTCCGCGCCGGCGTGACGGCGATGGGCTTCGGCGGCATCAACACCCACATCGTGCTGGAGAACGGGCAGCCCCGTCGCTCGTCCCGGCTGGACAGCCGTTTCCGCAACCTCGCCGCCTCGATGCAGGACGTGGAGCTCCTGCTCGTCGACGGGGGCAACCCGCAGGAGCTGCGCGAGCGGTTGCAGCGCCTCGTCGAGTTCGCGCCCACGGTGTCGTACGCCCAGCTGGGCGACCTCGCCGCCACCCTGCACCGGGAGCTGCGCGACCTGCCGTACCGGGCGGGCGTGGTGGTCTCCTCGCCGGAGGACGCCGAGCGGCAGCTGCGCCGGATCTGCGACGCCCTCGACGCCGGCGAGGTGCGCCTGTTCTCCTCCGACGGCCGCTGCTTCCTGGGCCACGTGAGCGGCCCGGGCCGCATCGGCTTCCTCTTCCCGGGGCAGGGGTCCGGCAAGGGCACCTCGGGTGGTGCGCTGCGCCGCCGATTCGCCGACGTGGAGGAGGTGTACCAGCGGGCGGCGCTGCCGCGCACCGGCGACATGGTCGCCACCGCGGTGGCCCAGCCGCGGATCGTCACCGGTTCGATGGCCGGCCTGCGGGCGCTGTCGCTGCTCAACCTCGACGCGACCGTCGCGGTCGGGCACAGCCTCGGCGAGATCGCCGCCCTGCACTGGGCCGGCGTGCTCGACGAGGAGGCCCTGCTCAGGGTCGCCGGCGTGCGCGGCCGGACCATGGGGGAGCACAGCGCCTCCGGCACGATGGCCAACATCGGCGCCCCGCCGGAGCGGGTGGCCGGGCTGATCGCCGGCCTGTCCGTGGTGATCGCCGCGTACAACGGGCCGGAGCAGACCGTGATCGCCGGCTCGGAGGCCGCGGTGGAGGACGCCTGCGAGCGGGCCCGCTCCGCCGGCCTGCGGACCACGCGGCTGTCGGTGTCCCACGCGTTCCACTCCCCGCTGGTCGAGCCGGCCGCGGACGCCTTCCTCGAGGCGCTGGCGGGGGAGCGGTTCGGGCCCGTCACCCGGCGGGTCGTCTCCACCGTCACCGGCGAACCGCTCGCCCACGACACCGACGTCTCCGCCCTGCTGCGCCGCCAGATCACCGATCCGGTGCTGTTCAGCCAGGCTGTCGCGTTGGCGGCCAAGGAGGTCGACCTGTTCGTCGAGGTCGGTCCGGGGCAGGTGCTCTCCGGCCTCGCGTCGGCCGGCACCGACCTGCCGGCGGTGGCGCTCAACACCGACGACGAGTCGCTGGCGGGCCTGCTGCGCGTCGCGGCGGCCGCGTACGTCGTCGGCGCCGGCGGCGTGGAGGGAACCCTCTTCCACGACCGGCTGGTCCGGCCGCTCGAGGTGGGCCAGAACTTCCGCTTCTTCGCCAGCCCCTGCGAGTCAGCCCCGGTGGTGAGGCTGCCCAAGGGCGCCGGCGTCCGGGTGGCGGGCCCGTCGGCCGCGAACGGGCAGCGGCCGGAGCCGGAGCAGCCGGTCGGCGAGTCGAGCCTGCAACTGCTGCGCCGGTTGGCCGCCGAGCGGGCCGAGCTGCCGCTGGAGATGGTGCACGACGGCAGCCAGCTCCTCGACGACCTGCACCTCAGCTCGATCACCGTCGGCCAGCTGGTCAACCAGGCGGCGCAGCAGCTCGGCGTGCCGGCCGCGCAGACCCCGACCAACTTCGCGACGGCCACCGTCGGGCAGCTCGCCGAGGCCCTGGAGCAGCTCGCCCGGACCGGTCGGGACACCGATACCTCCGGCCCGACCATCGTGCACGGCGTCGCCGACTGGTGCCGGGCCTGGTCGGTCGAGCTCGACGACGCGCCGCCGCCGGTCGTCGCCGGGGCGGAGGCAGACGGTGCCTGGCAGTTGTTCGCCCCTGCCGGGCACCTCATCGCCGAGCCGCTGCGCGCCTCCCTGCAGAGCGCCGGTGTCGGCGCGGGGGTGCTGGTGTGCCTGCCGGAGCGGTGTGCGGAGGCCGATCTCGAACTGGCCCTGCGCGGCGCGCAGGCGGCGGCCGCCGCCGCCCCCGGCACCCGCTTCGTCCTCGTCCAGCAGGGCCCCGGCGCGGCCGGGCTGGCCAAGACGCTACGGCTGGAGGCGCCGCACCTGCGGACCACCATCGTGCACACCCCGCCGGTGCCGGAGGCCGTGGCCCGGGTGACGGCGGAGGTCGCCGCCACCGACGGCTTCGTCGAGGTCCGTTACGACGCCGCCGGGCGGCGCCAGGTGCCCACCCTGCGCGCGTTGCCGGTGCGGCCGGCCGAGACGCGGCCGCCGCTGGGCGCCGAGGACCTGCTGCTGGTCACCGGCGGCGGCAAGGGCATCACCGCGGAGTGCGCCCTGGCGATGGCCGTCGACAGTGGCGCCAGCCTCGCCGTGCTCGGCCGCTCCGACCCCGCCCGGGACGACGAGCTGGCCGCGAACCTCAAGCGGATGGCGGACGCCGGCGTGCGGGTGCGCTACGCCCGGGCCGACGTGGCCGACCCGGAGCAGGTGCGGCAGGCGGTCGACGGGCTCGTCGCCGAGCTGGGACCGGTCACGGCGGTGCTGCACGGCGCGGGCCGCAACGAACCGGCGGCGTTGACCGGCCTCACCATGGACGCGTTCCGCCGCACGTTCGCGCCGAAGGTCGACGGCCTGCGCGCCGTGCTCGACGCGGTCGACGGCGACCGGCTGCGCCTGTTGGTGACGTTCGGCAGCATCATCGGCCGGGCGGGCCTGCGCGGCGAGGCGCACTACGCCACGGCCAACGACTGGCTGGCCGAGCTGACCGTCGACTTCGGCCGACGCCACCCGAACTGCCGCAGCCACTGTCTGGAGTGGTCCGTGTGGTCCGGTGTCGGCATGGGCGAGCGGCTGTCCGTGGTCGAGGCGCTCACCCGCGACGGGATCACCCCGGTCACCCCCGACCAGGGGGTGGCGATGCTCCGACGCCTGCTCGCCGACCCGCAGGCACCGTCGGTGGTGGTGGTCAGCGGGCGTACGGAGGGCATCGACACGGTCCGGATGGACCTTCCGGAGCTGCCGCTGCTGCGGTTCGTGGACCGGCCGCTCGTGCGCTACCACGGTGTCGAGCTGGTCACCGAGGCCGAACTCAAGCCGGTCACCGACCTCTACCTGGACCACCACCGGCTGGACGGCAACCTGCTGTTCCCGGCGGTGTTCGGGATGGAGGCGATGGCCCAGGTCGCCGCCGCGCTGACCGGACGGACCGACACGCCGGTGGTCGAGCGGGCCGAGTTCCTGCGGCCCGTCGTGGTGCCGCCGGACGGCAGCACCACCATCCGGATCGCCACCCTCGTGGTCGACGACGGGGTCGTGGACGCGGTCATCTACAGCGCCGAGACGGAGTTCAGCGCCGCGCACTTCCGGGCGCGGCTGCACTTCACCGGGGCGCGACCGCCGGCGGGCCCGCCCGAACAGGTGCCCGCCGGGCTGCCGAGCGTGCCGCTGGAGCCCGCCACCGACCTGTACGGCGACATCCTGTTCCAGGGTGGACGGTTCCAGCGGCTGCGCCGCTACCACCGTTCGGCCGCCCGGCACGTCGACGCCGACGTCGTCACGGCGCCGCAGACCCGGTGGTTCGCCGACTACCTGCCGGCCACCCTGCTCCTCGGCGACCCCGGCGTGCGGGACGCCCTCATGCACGGCAACCAGGTCTGCGTCCCCGACGCGACGCTGCTGCCGGCCGGGATCGAACGGCTGCACCCGGCGGGGAGCCGGCTGACCGAAACGGAGGAGCTGCGCTACTGCGCCGAGGAGCGCAGCCGCGACGGCGACACCTACGTGTACGACATCGCGCTGCGCGCCGCCGACGGGGCGGTCGTGGAGCGGTGGGAGGGCCTGCGGTTGCGGGCGGTGCGCAAGAGGGACGGCCGCGGACCGTGGGTGGCACCGCTGCTCGGGTCGTACCTGGAGCGGGCCGTCGGCGACCTGGTCGGCGGTGCCGTGGCGGTCGCGGTCGAGCCGGGCCCGGCGGAGCCGTCCGGGCCCGGCGGGCAGGCCGGGCAGGCCGGGCAGGCCGGGCAGAGCACGGCGGACGAGACCCGCAGGCGGCGGGCACGCACCGCCCTGGCTGCCGGCCGGGCGGCGGGCGGGCCGGTCGAGGTGGCGTACCGGCCGGACGGCCGCCCCGAGCTGGCAGACGGGCGGTCCCTGTCGGCCGCGCACAGCGAGAACCTGACGCTGTGCGTGGTGGGGACCGGACCGCTCGCCTGCGACGTGGAGGCGGTACGGGCCCGGGAGGAGTCGGTCTGGCACGGGCTTCTCGGCGCGCACGTCGACCTCGCCCGGCTCTGCGCCGCCGACGGCGGTGAGTCCCTGGACGCGGCGGCCACGCGGGTGTGGGCGGCGATCGAGTGCCTGCGCAAGGCGGGGCTGTCGCACCGGGCGCCGCTGGTCGCGGTGCCTTCGGACCGGGCCGGCTGGCTGGTCTTCGCCTCCGGCGACCTGCGGATCGCCACGCTCGTCACGACCGTGCGGGACCTGCCTGAGCCGATGGCGTTCGCGATCCTCACGGAAGGACGGGCCTAGTCGATGGACAAGTACTTCGAGTACCTGCACACGGTGGGTTTCGAGGAGACCAACCTCGTCGGCAACGTGTACTACGTCAACTACCTGCGCTGGCAGGGGCGCTGCCGGGAGATGTTCCTGAAGGAGCGGGCGCCGGACGTGCTGGCCGACGTACGCGACGACCTGAAGCTGTTCACCCTGCGCGTCGACTGCGAGTTCTTCGCCGAGATCACGGCATTCGACGAGTTGTCCATCCGGATGCGCCTGGAGGAGCTGGCGCAGACCCAGCTCGAGTTCAGCTTCGACTACGTCAAGCTCGACCGGGACGGCGGCGAGACGCTGGTGGCCCGGGGCCGGCAGCGCATCGCCTGCATGCGCGGCCCGAACACCCGCACCGCGCCGGCGAGGGTGCCGGAGGCACTGGTGACGGCGCTCGCGCCGTACACCTCGGCGCGGCGCTCCTGACGGCGCGAGAAGGAGACGTCGTGGACGTACAGCGAACACTCACCGCCGAGATCTCCGACGTGACGGCGCTGCGGCGGGCGTACGGCGCCTTCGCCACCGGCGTCACGGTGGTGACGGTCGGCGGCGCCACCCCGCACGGGATGACCGCCAACTCGTTCACCTCGGTGTCGCTCGATCCGCCGCTGGTGCTGGTGTGCGTCGACCGGAACGCGGTGATGCACGCCTGTCTCTCCGAGACCCGGGAGTTCGGGGTGTCGGTGCTGACCGACGACCAGGAGACGGTGGCCCGCTACTTCGCCGACGGGCGGCGGCCGCTCGGCGGTGAGCAGTTCGACCAGGTCGACTGGCGCCCGGGCGCGACGACGGGTGCGCCGCTGATCAGCGGCGCACTCGCCCACTTCGAGTGCGAGGTGTGGCGTTCCTACGACGGTGGCGACCACACCATCTTCCTCGGCCGGCTGCTCTCGCTGGAGCGC
This sequence comes from Micromonospora sp. M71_S20, assembly GCF_003664255.1. Classification (NCBI taxonomy): domain Bacteria; kingdom Bacillati; phylum Actinomycetota; class Actinomycetes; order Micromonosporales; family Micromonosporaceae; genus Micromonospora; species Micromonospora sp. M71_S20. Next base: position 828,386 of record NZ_RCCV01000004.1, read on the forward strand.
CGGGCGGACGGGGAGGCACTGCTCTTCCTCTCCGGGCGGTTTCGTCAGGTCGAGCGGGAACGGAGTGAGGCGGCATGACGACGATCGAGGAAGGGGCCCGGCGCACGCCGCCGGGCCCGCCCCGCTCCGCCGGCCTGCACATGCTGGTCCTGATGGGCCGGGACCGGCTGCGGATGATGACCCTGGCCGCGGAGCGGTACGGCGACGCCGCCCGGCTGCCGGTCGGTCCCAAGCAGCTTTACTTCTTCAACCACCCCGACCACGCCAAGCACGTCCTGTCCGACAACAGCGCCAACTACCAGAAGGGCATCGGCCTGGTGCACGCCCGCCGGGCGCTCGGTGACGGCCTGCTCACCAGCGAGGGTGAGCTGTGGCGCAAGCAGCGCAAGGTGATCCAGCCGGCGTTCCAGAAGGGACGGCTCGCCCAGTACGCCGGGGTGATCGGCGAGGAGGCCGCGCTGCTGGTCGAGCGGCTGGTGGCGCGGGCCGGCGGCCCTCCGGTCGACGTGCTCGAGGAGATGACCACGCTGACTTTGGGGGTGCTCGGCCGGACCCTGCTCGACGCCGAGCTGAGCGGCTTCCACGGCGTCGGCGGCTCGTTCGCCGCCGTGCAGGACCAGGCGATGTTCGAGCTGGAGACGCTCAGCGCCGTGCCGCCGTGGATCCCGCTGCCCCGGCAGCTGCGGTTCCGGCGCGCCCGCCGCCACCTCCAGCGGGTCGTCGACGAACTCGTCGCCGGCCGGGGCCGGAACGTGGACGGTCGGGACGACGTCCTTTCCCGCCTGATCATCTCGACCCGGCTCGAGAAGGACCCGCGGGTGGCCCGGCAGCGGCTGCGCGACGAGCTGGTCACGCTGCTGCTGGCCGGGCACGAGACGACGGCCAGCACGCTGGGCTGGAGCCTGCACCTGCTCGACCGGCATCCGGAGATCCGGCAGCGGGTCCGCGAGGAGGCCGTGACGGTGCTGGGCGACCGGCTGCCCGGGTACGAGGACCTGCACCGGCTGCGGTTCACGGCGATGGTGGTGGAGGAGGCCATCCGGCTCTACCCGCCGGTCTGGCTCCTGCCCCGCAAGGCCCAGGAGGCCGACGAGATCGGCGGGTACCACGTGCCGGCGGGGGCCGACATCCTCATCTCCCCGTACACCCTGCACCGGCATCCCCGGTTCTGGGACGAGCCGGAGCGGTTCGACCCGGACCGCTTCGACCCGTCGCGCAGCACGGAGCGTCCCCGGTACGCGTACATCCCGTTCGGCGCCGGCCCACGGTTCTGTGTGGGCAACAACCTGGGCATGATGGAAGCCACCCTCGTCCTGGCCATGCTGCTGCGGGACGTGCGCCTGGCCGGGGTGCCGGGCCGGCCGGTGGTGCCCGAGCCGATGCTGTCGCTGCGGGTGCGCGGCGGCCTGCCGATGACGGTCCACAAGGTCAGCTGATCCGCGTCCACCGGTCCCGCGGCCGCTCCGGCGTCCGCGGGACCCGCGCTGTGCGTCCAGCCCTCGTCGCCAGCCCGCCCATCCGCGGTCTGTCCCGCTTGCTGCCCGTGCCCGTGCCCGACGCGCGGCGACAGGGCAGGGCAACGCGCGGGGCCGCCGGCGCCTGTCGGCGCCGGCGGCCCGGTGTGGAAGGCTACCGAAAGCTGTTCGTGCCCTCGGGCGGGTCAGGCGGCGTGCACCTTGGCCGGGTTCTGCCGTTCGAGCGCCGCCTTCCGGCTGTCGAGCAGGGCCAGGAGCACCGGTGGATCGATCTTGGACATCTGCTTGAGGTGGGCGTCCGCGGTCAGGGTCAGCTGTCCGCGGACGGTCAGCGGGCCCACCGAGGACACCATCACCCTGCCCTGCTGGAGGCGCAGCACGTCTCCCGAGACCGAATGGCACAGCAGGTGCCAGGTGCCGTCGGGCACGTTCGCGAAACGGTAGACGCCGGGCGACTCCAGGATGGCGCACCGCACCGGCGGGCCCTCGGGGATACGGTGCGGAAACAGGCCCATGAAGATGAGCCCCGGTACGGGCCCGTCGAGGGGTGCGGTGATCCGTCCCGTGATGACGCCCTGCGATACGCCCGTCGGGCGTTGCGTGGGAATGCGGGGAGCGAAGCCTCCCATGCGTCGGTAGGTGGTGGGAGGCAGGCCGACGCTCTTGGTGAAGCGGGTGCTGAAGGTGCCGACGCTGTTGTAGCCCACCCGGAGGCTGATGTCGGTGACGTTGAGTCTTGTCGTGGTGAGCAGCCGTTTGGCCTCCTGCAGGCGGATCGCGGACAGGAATCGACCTGGGGAGATTCCGGTGACCCGCTGGAAGATGCGCGTGAAGTGGAACTTGCTGAACATGGCCGCTCGTGCCATGTCATCCACCGTCAACTGCTCGGATAAATTGCTCCGCATGGTGTCGATGGCTCGTTCCACTGCCTGCTCTGCTGTGTCGTGCATTTGTCTCCCCCGGATTGCGGACAATCACATTGTGTGGATGTGGCGAATTTGGCCGATTGATTCGTGGTCTCGACCGCCACCATTCCCCGCTAACCGTAATCGATGCTAGCCGAGGCCAGTCGCCCGGTCAACACTTTCTGCGATCGAAGCGTAGCCAGGAGTGACCGCCCGGGGCTTATCATTTCTTGCCCGAAATTGGCACGTTCCACTGTACGTTCGAGGCGAAGATCGCTAGAATTGCTTATCGTATTGTGGAACGTGCCAGTATCCGTGCCGCTGTCTGTCTATCTTTAGCATAATTTTTCGGACATCCGGGGCGTGTTCTGATCTGTGGTGATCAGGCGTCCATGCGGTCCGGTCCACGTCGCGTCTGCCGCCGCCAGGGTCGCTATCAATACATGGCTACCGATCGATCTCTATGGCAAGATTGCCGAAACGTTCGCCAGGGGCGGAGGACGCGTGCGTATCTCGGAACTCAGTCGACAGAGTGGCGTGTCGGTCCCGACGATCAAGTTCTACCTGCGTGAGGGCTTGCTCCCGGCTGGCCTGCCCACCGGCCGCAACCAAGCCGATTACGGCGATCGGCACCTGCGGCGGATCCGCCTGATCCGGACCCTGACCGGGATAGGGGGACTGGACCTGTCCTCCGTCCGGGAGATCCTGGCCGCCATCGACGACGACGAAGCCACGTTGCGGGACGCGTACAAGGTCCTGGACCGAACCCTCTACCTGGAAGGCCCGACGACCCTGGGCCGGGCCGCCGTGGACTGCGCACGCACGGAGGTGGCGGAGCTCGCCGAGGCCCTCGGCTGGTCCACCGAGGCCACCCCCGCCGGCGAGGTGTTGGCCCATGTGCTGGCGGGGCTGCGCAGCCTCGGTTGCGCCGCCGAGGTGACCTTCTTCGTCCCCTACGCCCGCGCCGCCGAACAGCTCGTCATGACGGAACTCGACCTGGCCGCCGACGAGGGTGGTGTCGAGAAGGGCCCGGCACTCCTCCGCAGCGTCCTGTTCGGCGTCGCCCTGTCCGCTCTGCGTCGCATGGCGCACGAGCGCCACGTCGCGATGCGATTTCCCGATCCCGATTGAGTGCGGGCGCCTAACCGCTGACGGTCTGATCCCTGAGCGCTCGCTCATCCGGCGCAGTCGGCCACTGAGCAACTTTTGAGAAGAACTCAGGCCGTGCTCCCGCGACCATAAGTGGGTCGGCCGGCGACTTTCGCATACGGTTCGCCAGGCATCGTGAAGGGACCGCACGTCATGCCTCGACTGGTGGAGAATTGGCAGCGCTGACCACGTGAACCGTAGCTCCCCGCGTGGTGGAAGTCCTGATCCGGCGGCAGTAAATGTCGGCGGATGATGGCAGGAAAATCGCGTCACTCTTCAGCCGCCGACGCCTGTCCGTCGCCAAACCCGGCCGCACGGCATATCAGCCGCTGCGCGAATCCGGGTGGTGGCCGAATCTGAAGGGAAAGCCCTTGCCATCCCAACCCGTCGGCGCGATCCGCCGAATCACTCCCGCCGTCTTCGTGCTGGTCCTCGTGGCCGCGTTCTTCGTCGTCGCCCGACTGCCCAGCGCGTCGGCCGAGGAACGGCAGACGCTGGCGTCGCGGTTCGGGTTCACCGAGCTGCCGATCGCGCTGCCGCCCGGCCTGCCGGAGCGCACCGTACGCACCGTGAACCCCGAGTACGAGCACATCCGCGCCTGGGTCTCGTCCGTCGGCGCCGCCGTCGCGGCGAACGACCTCGACGGCGACATGATCGCCAACGACCTCTGCCTCGTCGACACCCGCAGCGACAGCGTGGTCGTCACGCCGTCGCCCGACGGACCCGCCCGTTACGCGCCCTTCGTGCTGGACCCGGCACCGCTGCCCACCCACAAGGCCATGGCCCCGATGGGCTGTGTGCCCGGCGACTTCAACGGCGACGGTCTGACCGACCTGCTGGTCTACTACTGGGGTCGCACGCCGGTGGTGTTCCTGCACCGGGCGTCCGCGAGGACGCCGCTGACCAAGGGGACCTTCCTGCCCACCGAGCTCGTCGGCCGGCCGTCCGCCTCCTCCGCCGGTGAGTACCAGGGCAAGCTCTGGAACACCAACGCGGTCGCGGTCGCCGACTTCGACGGCGACGGCCGCCCGGACATCGGCGTCTTCAACTACTTCCCGGACAGCCAGGTGCTCGACCCGGCCGGCCAACCGAACGTCGAGATGAACCACTCGCTGTCCCGGGCGCAGAACGCGGGCGGTGCGCACGTGCTGCGCTGGACCGCCGCCACCAGCGGCGACAACCCCACCGTGACGTACGTCGAACAGGCGGCGATCCCGCCGGAGTTCTCGACCGGCTGGACTCTCGGCGCCGGCTCCGCCGACATCGACGGTGACCTGCTGCCGGAGCTGTACCTCGCCAACGACTTCGGGCGGGACCGCTTCTTCCACAACGTCTCCCGCCCTGGCGAGATCAGGTTCGCCCTGGCGGAAGGGCGCCGCGGTGCCCTCACTCCGAAGTCCATGGTGGTCGGTCACGACTCGTTCAAGGGCATGTCCATCGAGTTCGGCGACCTCGCCGGCTCCGGCAAGTTCGACATGTTCGTCAGCAACATCACCACCTCCTGGGGCCTGGAGGAGAGCAACTTCGTCTGGCGCAACAACTCGTCGAGCATGGCCGACGCCCGCAAGCGGCTGAGCGAGGGCAAGGCCGTCTTCGACAACAAGGCCGCCGAACTCAACATGGCCTGGGTCGGCTGGGGCTGGGACGCCAAGATGGCGGACTTCGACAACAGCGGCGAGATGTCGGTCGTCCAGACCGCCGGGTTCGTCAAGGGCGACATCAACCGGTGGTCGTGGCTGCAGGAGTTGGCCATGAGCAACGACCTGATGCTCCGCAATCCGGCCATGTGGCCCAAGGCCGAGCCGGGCGACGACATCGCCGGCTCCGAACCCTTCGCCTTCTGGGTCCGGGAGAAGAACGGGCGCTACGCCAACATCGCCGCCGAGCTCGGCATGACCGACGGCACCCCGAGCCGCGGCGTGGCCGTCGCGGACACCAACGGCGACGGGGGCCAGGACTTCGCGGTGGCCCGCCAGTGGGCCGCTCCCTCGTACTACCGCAACGACAAGCCCGGCCGCGGCAACTTCCTCGGCCTGCGCCTGTGCCGTCCGGGCGAGGACGGCCGCGGCACGCCCGCCTACGGCGCCCAGGTGCGGGTGAAGACCGCCGACGGTCGTACCCGGATCGCCCAGCTCGACGGAGGCAGCGGCCACTCCGGCAAGCGCAGCTTCGACGTCTTCTTCGGCCTCGGCGATGCCGGCGACAAGCCGGTCTCGGCGGAGATCGCCTGGCGCGACCTCTCCGGTGGCGTACACAAGCAGACCCTCGACCTCGCCGCGGGCTGGCACACGATCATGCTCACGGACAAAGCCCAGGAGATGCCCAAATGACCGACGTCCGAGACAGCGCCCGTACCGGTAGTGACGCGCGGGGGGTGGGGGGCACCGCGGTCGCCGACGCGCCGGTCAGCCCGGTGCCGACCGTCACCTTCGACCGCAACGCGGCGGTGGCGGCCACGCCTGGAGCGCCCCCGAGGGTCGACCGGCGGGACCCCCGCTACCTGGCCCTGCGCAACTTCGCCATCTCCATGAGCGTCTTCAACATCCTCGGGTACACGGTGCTCGGCTTCGAGCAGCCCTGGACCTGGCCGCTGCTCGCCCTGGCGGTCGGCTACGCCACGGAGATCGTGGTCGAGCTGGTCACCGCGCGGGCGAACAAGCGCCCGCCCGCCTTCGCCGGCAACGGCGCCTGGGGCATGTACACGTTCCTGCTGCCCACCCACATCACCGCGCTCGCCGCGAACATGCTGCTCTACGCCAACGACAACTTCTGGCCGATCGCCTTCGCGGTGGTCGTCGCCATCGGCCAGAAGGCGATCTTCCTGGCGCCGATCAAGGGGCGCATGCGGCACTTCATGAACCCGTCCAACTTCGGCATCACGGTGACGCTGGTCGCGTTCTCCTGGGTCAACATCGCCCCGCCGTACCACTTCACCGAGGACGTCCCGGACATGATCCGGATCCTCGTGCCGTTGGTCATCCTGACGGCCGGCACGGTGCTCAACGGAGTGCTGACCAAGAAGATCCCGCTGGTCGTGGGCTGGGTCGGTGGCTTCGTGATCCAGGCGCTGGTGCGCCACTTCATCTGGGACGTCGCGCTCTGGGCGGCCCTGCTGCCGATCACCGGTGTCGCGTTCGTGCTGTTCACCAACTACATGATCACCGACCCGGGCACGACCCCCAGCTCAGGGCGGGCCCAGTTCATGTTCGGCGCGAGCGTCGCGGCCGTGTACGGCGTGCTGATCACCTTCAACGTCGTCTACACGCTCTTCTTCGCCGTGACGATCGTCTGTCTCGCCCGGGGTCTGCTCTGGTGGGGCATCTGGCTGCGTGACCGCTCCCGGAGTGCGAACACGCCGGCGGCGCGGCCCGCCGTCACCTGATCCACCGTCGGCCCGTCGTCGGCGCGACCCATGGGTCCGCCGGCGACGGACCTCGTCCCACGACCCACGGCACAGACGGAAGCGAGGCGATGAGCGTGCACCCCACCCCCGAGGCCCCACCGCGAGGTGCGTCGGTGACATCCGTACCCCCGCCGGCGGCACGCCCTGGACGGACGGCGGTGATCAGTGCGGCGGCGGGCGTGCTGCTCGCCGTGCTCTGGTCGTTCGAGCTGGTGGACTCGGTGATCGGCGACACGGTCGCCGACACCCTGCTGGGCCACGACGCGAAGGGCACCGCCATCAGCGGTGCGGCGGCGGGGCTGCTGTTCGCCTTCGTGTCCGGCTTCGCCGGGACCTTCACCGCCTGCAACATCGCGATGGCGGCCTCGGTCGGCCCGATGAGCCAGGCCGGCGCCACCGTCCACCGCCACGGCGTGCGGTCGCTGCTGCGGCCCGTCGCCTGGTTGACCGTCGGCATGCTGGCGGTGTCGGCGACCTACGGCGCCCTGGGGGTGCTGCTCGGCGAGCGCCTGCCGCAGCTCTCCACGGACACCGTCGGCGGGATGCCCGTACGCCTGATCCAGTCCTCGGTGGTCTTCGGCCTGATCGGCCTCGCGCTGACCTACCTCGGGCTGGCGGCCCTCGGCCTGCTGCCGGACGTCTTCGCGAGGCGCCCGGTGGCGCGGGTGGTCGTCATGGGCGCCCTGGTCGGGGGCTTTTTGGTCGGTCGGCCGTACCCGCTGTTCAACAAGCTGTTCCACTGGGCGGTCGACACGGGCAACCCCGGGTACGGCGCCCTCGCCTTCGCCCTGCAGTCGCTGGGCAACGTCCTCATCGTCGCGGCGCTCTTCGCGGTCCTCATCCTGGTCAGCCGGGGGCGGTTCCTCGCCTGGATCGCGTCACCGCGCCGCGCCGCGACCGTCACCGGCTCCCTGCTGGTCGCGCTGGGCGTCTTCACCGTCGTGTACTGGGACCTGCGGGTGCCGGCCATCTTCGGCGTCGGCTGGTTCCCGACGATGCCGTACAACTGACGAGGGCGGCGGACGCGACGACGACGCCCCCGCTCCGGCCTGGACCGGGGGCGTCGTCGGTTCGGCTAGCGAGCGGTGCCGGGCACGGGCCCCGGGGCGGGCGCGGGACTGTCGTCGCCGGCCGCGGGCCGGGCGCGCCCGGCGGTGGCGGCCACCCATCCCGTGGTGATCAGCAGCAGGGCCGCGATGTAGGTGGTCATCACGGCCAGGCCGTGGCCGGGCACCCGGGACCCCGCGGCCTCCATGCCGATCAGCAGGTCGGAGATGAGGAACAGCCCGCCGCCCAGGGCCACCCGCCGGGAGACGCCGGCCGCGGCGGCGGCCATCAGGCTGAGCGCGAGGCTGTAGCCGAGGACCGGCAGCCGCAGCGGGCCGAGGGAGTTCCACAGCACCAGATTGGCGGCCACCCAGCAGGCGAGATAGGCGGCGACCGCGACGACCGGCGGCCGCCGGTGGCGCAGGAAGGCGGTCAGGAAGGCCACCTGGGTGCCGAGGAAGCAACCCATGCCGACGAGGAACGCCGTGTCGCCGGAGACCAGCAGCGCGATGTCTCCGCCGGTGGCGAAGACCAGCCCGACGGCGACGGGATCGACGCGCCGGCGCACCCGCAGCAGGTGGACCAGCAGCACCGGCGCGAGCAGGGGCTTGGCCAGCCACTGCAGGAGGGCCGAGTCGGCCGCCACGCCGATCAGCTCGACGGCGGCCACCACGCCGAACGGCCAGAGGCGCCTCACCGGGCCACCGCCGGCTGCGCGTGCGCGGCGGGCTGCCAGCCCGGTCGGCCGAGCACGTAGCCGAGGCGGTGCCGCCAGGACGAGGCGGCCCGAGCGTCGGCCCAGATCGCGCGATACTCGTGGGTCGCCACCCGCAGCGGGTTGTACGTGTCGATGTTCTTGGTCAGGCCGTACCGGACGGTAGCCCGCTCGGGCTCGAAGGTGCCGAAGAGCCGGTCCCAGACGATCAGGATGCCGCCGTAGTTGCGGTCGAGGTACTCGGCGTTGGCGCCGTGGTGGACCCGGTGGTGCGACGGCGTGTTGAAGATCCACTCGATGGGGCGGGGCAGCAGGTTGATCCGCTCGGTGTGCAGGAAGAACTGGTACAGCAGGCTGACCGACTGCTGGAGGAAGATCATCCACGGGGGGATGCCGAGCAGCGCCAGGCCCAGCCAGAACGGCACGGACGTCATCGGGGTCCAGCTCTGCCGCAGTGCCGTCGAGAGGTTGAAGAAGACGCTGGAGTGGTGCACCACGTGCCCGGCCCAGAGCAGCCGCACCTCGTGGTGGGAGCGGTGGAACCAGTAGTAGGCGAGGTCGTCGGCGAAGAACAGCAGCACCCACGTCCAGACGCTGGTGGGGGAGAGCTGCAGTGGCGTGACCGTGTACGCGGCGGCGTAGAGGCCGATCGTCAGCAGCTTCCACGGCACGCCGATGACCTGGCTGCCGGCGCCCATGGTCAGGCTGGTGGCGGTGTCGCGCAACTCGTACCCGCGTTCGTCGTCGTCGGGGGCGAACCGGTAGGAGAGTGCCTCGACGACGATGAGGAGCAGGAACGCCGGTACGGCGTAGAGCACGGCGGGGATCATGCCCGGGCTTCCCTTCTCGGTGCTGCGGTGGGGGTGGTGAGGGGGGCGGTGAGCAGGGCCCGCGCCTCGCGGGCGGCGTCGGCGGCCCGGCCTGTGACGACGGCGTCGGCGAGCCGGCGGTGGCCCGCGACGTCGAGCAGTTCCGCGGCGCGCCGCTGCGGGGGCACCTCACCGACGGCGAGCGCGCCGGCCACCAGACTGTTGAAGGCCAGCAGGTAGGCGGTGTTGCCGGAGCCGGCGACGATGTGCCGCCAGAGCACGATGGTCGCCTCGCCCATGCCGGCCAGGTCGGGTGCCAGGTCCGCGTACTCCTCGACGGCCCGCAGGATCGCGGCCCGCACCGCCGGGTCACCGCGCTCGGCGCAGAGCCGGGCCGCGTCGACGCCGATGCAGGCCCGCATCTCCAACATGTCGCGGACCAGGGTGTCCACCGGCAGGGTGTCGTGGAAGCGGGTGAGCGACAGGGCGAGGTCGAGCCCGGCGTGCACCCGCCAGTCCAGCACCCGGGTGGCCCCGCCCTGGCTGACCCGCACCAGGCCGAGCTGCTGCAACCGGCGCAGGGCCTCCCGCACGGCGTGCCGGTTGACCCCGAAGGTGGCGGCCAGCTCCCGCTCGCCGGGCAGCGCCTCGTCCGGGCGGTAGGCGCCGCTGACGATGGCGTCGCGGACCTGGCCGAAGACGTGGTCGGAGACCGACGAGCGGGGGACGGGAGCGAAGGCCATGCCGAGGAGTGTGGCGCAGCGCACATCAACCCGTCAACTGGTTGGACCAGTGGGATGCCGAGCCCGTGAGCGCCGGTACCACCCGCACGTCGTCGCGACGACGGGTGGCGGTGAGCGTCGTGGAACGCGGGCTACGGGCCGGTCGGCACCGGGAAGCGGGCGCACGTGCGGTGGTACGGCTGCCCGTGACCGACGTACCGGTTCCATTCCGCAGGGGTGAGGTTGCGTCCGGCGATGGCGCAGGCGTGCTCCGCCCACTGCCGTACGTCGATGGAAAAGACCTGGATCGTCTGGTCGGGCCTGGCGACGGCGACGGCCGCGGTACCCGGCACGAAGGCCACCCTCCCCACGTGGTCGACGTATCCGGACAAGGGCGGCCCGGTCCGACGACCGGTCCCGACGTCCCACCGGATGATCACGCCGTCGCGGTCGACCGCGGAGATGGTCCGACCACCGGGGTCGAACGCGACCTGCGTCACCGTCTCGTGGTGCCCGACCAGCGGCTCGCCCACCTCGCTGCCCGATTCGGCGTTCCACCGGCGCACGGCGTTCGGCGCGGACGCCGCCGCGATGACCGTGCCGTCCGGGCTGACGGCCAGTGCCTCGACCGGCGCCCCCGCGGGGAGCGGCCCGCCGTGCGCGGTTCCCGTGCGGGTGTCCCAGCGGCGGATGGTCCCGTCGTGACCCGCGGCCACGATCATCGCGCCGCCCTGTGCGAACAGGACGGTGTTGACCGTGTCCGTGTGCCCGAGGAGCGGCGGACCGAGCGGCGCTCCGGTTTCGGCGTCCCATCGGCGTACCGTGCCGTCCCAGCCCGCCGTGGCGACCATGGCACCCGTCGGGTCCACCGCGACCGAGGCGACCTCGGCGGTGTGGCCCCGCGACGCCGCCCCGATCGGCGCGCCGGTGGCGGCGTCCCACCGTCGGAGCGTGCCGTCCTGGCTGGCGGAGTAGATGCGCCGACCGTCGGGCGAGAAAGCCACCGACGTGACCTGGTCGCCGTGGCCGGCGAGTGGCGCGCCGATCGGTTCGCCGGTGACGGCATGCCACCGGCGGACCGTCCCGTCGCCGTGGCCGGAGGCGATCATCGCCTGGTGGGGGTGCGCGGCCACCCGGGCGAACTGGTCCTTGACGCCGCGCAACGTCGGGCCGATCGGCGCTCCCGGCTCGGTCCGCCAGAGCCGGACGGTCCGGTCCCGGCCCGCAGTGGCGACGGTGCCGCCGTCCCTGCTGACCGCGACGAACCGCACCTGGTCCCGGTGACCGAGCAGCGGCGCGTCGAGTGGCGCTCCCGTGCGGGCGTTCCACAACCGCACCGTCCGGTCCCGACCGGCCGAGATGATGGTCTTACCGTCCGGGGTGACGGCGACCGCCTCCACCGGGGCGCTGTGTCCGGTCAGGGGGGTGCCGACGGGTGTGCCGGCGGCGGCGTTCCAGCGCCGCACCGTGCCGTCCTGGCCGCCCGAGACGATCAACGAACTGCCGGTGTGCACGGCGACGTCCAACACCGGACCGACGTGTCCGCGCAGCGGCGCCCCGATCTGGCGTCCGGTGTCGCTGTCCCAGCGACGGACGGTGTGATCCCAGCCCGCCGAGACGATCAACCGCCGGTCGGCGCCCATGGCGACGGACCACACGTGGTCGGTGTGGCCGACGAGCGGCGGACCGAGTGCGGCACCGGTCGCGGCGTGCCAGCGGCGGACCGTGCGGTCCTTGCTCCCCGACACGATCATCGCGGCATCGGCGCTGATCGCGACGGACTTGACGTTGTCGGAGTGCCCCCGGATCGGTTCGCCCAGGGGCTCACCGGTGGTGCCGTCCCAGCGCCGGATCGTGCCGTCGTCGCCGCCCGAGACGATCGTGCCGTCCGGGCTGGTCGCCAGGCCCTCGACGGGGTCGGTGTGACCGGTGAGGGGCGCTCCGACGGGCGCTCCGGTCGCCACGTCCCAGCGGCGGACGGTGCGGTCGTCACCTGCGGAGACCACCGTCCGCCCGTCGGCGCTCAGGACGACCGCGTGCACGCTGCCGGTGTGTCCCGTCAGGGTGGTCGTGTTGCGTTGTGGCCGCAGTACGCCGTGCAGCAGGGCCGCGCGACCGCGGTCGGACGGGTTCAACCGGAGGCTTTCCATGCTGAGCAGCAGCGCGAGTGGGTGGGGGCTGCTCGCCGCCTGGACGGCGAGTTTCTCGGCGGTGGCCCGGTCCCGTTCCCGGGCGAGCGTGCGCCGCTGGTCCACGGCGATGGCCGTCGCGGTCGCGGCGAGCAGCACCAGCGCGGCAAGAGTGGCCGCCAGGACGGCCAGTCGGCGGTTCTGTCGGCGGCTCGTGGTCAGCTCGTCGCGCTCCAGCGCGCCACTCGCCGCCAGGAACTCGCGTTCCCGCTCGTTGACCGCCTCCGGATGCGACTGGGTCCACTGCCAGGCGACGGCGAGCCGGCTGCCTCTCCAGAGGAAGCCGGCGTCGCGGTCGTGCGTCGTCCACTCGGCGGCGGCATGACTGAGTCGTCGCTGCAGGCGAAGGTCGTCGCGGTCGTCGGTCAGCCAGGTCTGGAACGTGGGCCACGCGTGCAGCAACGCCTCGTGCGCGAGCTGCACCCGGCCGTCGGTGACCGAGACCAGGCGAGCGTCGGTCAACGCCGTCAGTACCGTGTCGACGGCCCGTTGACCGCCCGGTCCTGCGGTCAGTTCGGCACGGTCCACCGGGCGGCGGGTCGCCTCACCGCCCTCGCCGACGGTCAGCCGGAGCAGGATCCATCTGGCGGTCCTGCGGCCGGCCTCGTCCAGGTTGTCGTACAGGTGGTCCGCGGTCTGGGCGATCGCACCGCTCAGCCCGCCGGCGGCCTGGTAGGCGTCGAGGGTGAGCTTGTCGCCGTGGCGGTGTCGCCAGGTCTCGAGCAGGGCGTGGGACAGGTGCGGAAGAGCCCCGGGCCCGCCGCCTGCCCGCAGGTCCGCCACCACGGCCGCGACCAGGATGGACTCGACCCGCAGGCCCGCCCGTCTGGCCGGTTCGGTGACCACCGTCCGTAGCTCGTCGGTGGACATCTGCCCGACCAGGAACTGCCGGTCCTGAAGGGCGTCGAGCAGCGGCCGGTCGCTGGCACAGTGACCGTAGAAGTCGGCACGGACGCCGAGGACCACCCTGCCGGGGCAGTGCGGTCGCAGGGCGATGCCGAGCAGCGCGGTGATGAACCGGTCCCGCTGGCGGGCGTCGCCGCAGAGGGTGAAGACCTCCTCGAACTGGTCGACGACCAGCACCACCTCGGTGCCCTGCGGTCGCCCGGCCAGGGCGGTGCGGACGAGGAGGTCGGCGCCGGCCGGGTCCCTGTCGAGGTCTGCCAGGACAGCCGCCGGGGGAAGCTCGGCGAGGGCGGCGAGGCTGCTGGCCAGCGCACGCAGCGGCTGCTGCCCCGGGGTGAGGAGCAGGGCCACCCGGTGCCGACCGGCCGGTGCGTCGTCGGCCCGGATCGTGCCGATCATCCCCGCCCGGAGCAACGACGACTTGCCGCTTCCCGAGGGGCCGAAAACAGCCAGAAAGGGTTGCGTGTCGAGCCTGTCCAGCAACTGCGCGACCAGTCGCTCGCGGCCGAAGAACCGATCCCTGTCCTCGGGTTGGTACGTCTCCATGCCGAGATAAGGGGGAGTCCTGGGTTCCGCCCCGACCGTTTCCCGCCGATTGGTGGGCACCGACGCGGTGAGCGTCAACAACCGCCGGGTCCATGCGTTCTCGTCGCCGCCGCACGCACGGACGTACGCCCGCAGCACCGACGCCGTCGGCAGATCCCGCCCGCCGGCGGCCTGCGACAGGGCGGTGACCGAGTAGTTGGCCAGGCCCGACATCTCCTGGTAGGTCAATCCCGCGCGGCGGCGCAGGTGCCGCAGGTCGACGGCGAAGCGCTGTATCGGGTCGGCGTCGGGATCCAACGCCCTCTCACGGCGTCCCACCCGGCCATCGTTGTGCACTCATTGTTTTTCAGCAACAGCCGAGGTCCGTGAACAAAACACGCGGGCGGTAGACAGAAGTGCGATCGCAGTACCGCGTGATCGACCCGTCGGGAGGCGGGGCCCACTTGTGGAATTCGCCAGGAGCGCGTCCCGCCGAGTCATAACCGCCCTTGCTGCAATTCCCACGTTGTCGGGCGAGCGACCGGCTATTGCAACGAGAAGGAGGACGGACATGGTGCAGGTCCGAGTGGCGGCCACCCCGCCGCTCCGGTGGTGCGCCGCCGCGGCGGCCGGCGGGGGTCGGGCACCGCGGCGGGAGGCCTCGGCATGACGTCCCCCGTACCGACGCCCACGCCGGACGCGACGGCACCGGCCGCCGTCGCTGAGGCCGCCTGGCGCCGGCTGTTCACTCCTGGCCCGCGGCTGGGCTGGCGGTTCCAGGACCGCGCCCGAGGGCTGCGTCCGTTCCCGCTGCGCGCGCCGGACCCGGCCGCCCTCGCCAGGGACCGGGACGCCGCGCACGAGGCGAGCCTCCTGCGGATACGCCGACAGGCGAAGGTCGGCGGACTGCTCGGCGGCGGTGCGGTGGTACTTCTGTTCTGCGGCGCCGTCGTCAACTCCGGGCATCCGACCCGGGCGGGCGCCACCATCGTGATCGCGCTTCTGGCCGCGGTGGCCACCGCCGGTTGGCTGGTGCTCTGCATGGCCCGACAGGCGGCGGTTCACTCGGCCCGCCGGGCGGTGCCCGCGCAGGTGCGGGAGGACCTGCTGGACTGGCACCGGCAGGCGCAGGCCTGGGTGGCCGCCGAGCACGCCCGGCTGGACGGCGTCGACGAGTGGTTGTCCGTCCCCGCGCCACCGCGTCGTCTCGACGTGTACGGCGGCGCGCTCTGGGGCTGGGAAGCGCTGCTGACGGTGTACGGCGCCGGTGTGCTGGCCGCGGGATGCCGGGTATGGGTCGCGGACCTCTCCGGTCAGGGGGTCGCGCGGGAGCTCGTCCGGCTGGCGCACCGGGCCGGGCATCGATTCGACCACCAGTGGCTGCCCCGGGACCTCGCCCGGTGCCGGCTCCTCGCCGGCCTGCCCGTCGACGAACTGGTGGACGCGCTCGTGGAGATGATGCACGGCCGAGCCGGACCGGAGGGGCGTGAGGACCGCAGTCTCGACACCACCCTGCTGCACGACGTCTGCCGGGTGCTCGGGGCCGACGTCTCGATCGGCCGGATCGTCGCGGCGCTGCGCGTCGTGTCCGGTCGCTTCGAGCCCTCGCCGCTGCTCACCGCCGAGGAGACCGGCCAGCTGGCGGACGCCCTGCTCGCCGAGGGGGAGCAACGCGACGCCCTGCGCGCGCTCCGTCGCATGGTGGCGGTACTGGAGCCGCTTGCCGATCTCGGCACCGCGCCGCGGAGTGGCGCTCCTGCCCCGCAGCTGACCTGTGTCGCCCTCCGCACGGACGGCAACGGCGTGCGCGACGACCTGCTGCGCGACATGGTCGTGCAGGCCCTCCCGCACATCGTCGCGGTCGACACCCCCGACCGACCGGACGTACTGATCGTGGCCGGCGCCGACGAGCTGCCCCAGCGCTACCTGGAGCGCCTGTCCGACCTGTGCGCCCGTCACCGGGTACCGCTGCTGCTCGTCTTCCGGCATCTGCGCGACGAGGCGCTGCGGGGACTCGGCTCGGGAGCGGTGGCGTTCATGCGGCTGGGCCAGCACGAGGAGGCGACCCGGGCTGCGGACTTCGTCGGCCGCCATCACCAGGTGGCGCTCACCCAGCTCACCGCCACCCTCGGGGGCAACGAGACACACACGGTGGGTGACAACGAGGGGACCACCGAGTCGGCGGGCACCGGCACCAACAGCTCGTCGACCCGATCGACCAATCGCGGTACGTCCGGCAACGCCTCCGCCAGTGGGCCTCCGGGTGCCGGCTGGCCGACCAGTGCCACTCTGGGCAGCGGCTGGACCGGCGGGACCGGCACCGGTACGACGCGCGGCGCGAGCGAGACGCACACCGTCGGACGCAGTTGGGGGACCACCCGCAGCGTCGCCGAGGGGAGCAACTGGACGCTGGCGACCAGTACCTCCCGCGTGTACGAGTACGCCCTCGAGCCCACGGTGCTGCAGCGCCTGCCGGACTACCTGCTGCTGCTGGTGAACCACGCGCCGCACGGGGTGTCGCTGACCCCGATAGAGATCAATCCCGACATCGTGACGCTACCCCGCGTGCGGATGGATCCGCCGCCGACGGACGCCCGCACTCCGGCACCTGGGACTGATGCGCCGTACCGCTCGTCGTCGGTCGCGACCTCCCCAGGAGGTGGCCGGTGAAGGCCATCTCCGCCGCGCCGCGGGTGCGGCTGCCCGATCTGCTCGCCAGCATCCCGGTCCACTCGGTGGACAGCATCCCGCGCGCCGCCTCCGGCGAGCAGCCGGTCGGGGAGCCGGACCGCACCCACCGGCTCGCCGCGCTCAGCGGTGCCCACCGGCGCAACCTGCCGGTGTTGTGGGCCTGGTGCCGGGAGCGGACGGGCGGTCCGGTCCGGCTGCTCTCCGGCGGTGTGCCGACCGCCGAGCCGGCAACCTCCACGGACGACAGCGGGCATCGGCTCGCCCTGCCCCTGGGCGCGCACGGCCGCCCCCTTCCGCCGGGCGCCGCCCGGACGCTCTGCGCGCGGATGCCGCGGTGGACCACGATCGGCGCCATCGTGGATCCGCTCACCGTCGAGTCCCCGAACCCCGCCGAAGGGCGTGGCGAGCCGCCACCCTCGCTGGAGGACTGCCTGCTGTCCATCTGGGCGGGGCCCTTCGCCTGGTTCGTGCTCGCCGAGCCGATCGGCGCCGACGAGGCGGCCGGGCTGACCGCCGCTGTCGAGGCGGCGGACCGGCTGGCGCGCAGCCGGGCGGGAACCTCGCCACTGGCCACCGTGCAGGCGCAGCGGCACGGAGAGCGCCACCGGGAACTGCGCCGGGCGGAGACCGGCGGCCTGTGGAGGCTGACACTCGCCGCGGGCGGCGGCGACGAGGACGCCGCGCTCCGGGTCGCGGCACTCGTGGCGGCGGCGCTTCAGGCGCCGGACCTGCCGTACACCCTCGTCGTCGGCGACCGGAGTGCCGGGCTGGCGGAGTTGGACGAGACCGATGCGCTTCCCGGTCACTTCGCCGCAGGTTCCGCCGTGCTCGCCGCGCTCGCCCGCGCGCCCCGCGACGAGATCCCGGGGGTCCGCCGGGTACGCCGCCCGGACTTCGACGTCGTTCCCGAGACGGAGGCGGCGTCGGACGCCGTCACGCTCGGGGACGTGCTCGACCGGGACGAACGGCCGGCCGGGGCGATCCGTCTGCCGTACAGCAGCCTGAACCGGCACACCTTCGTCTGCGGCGCCACCGGGGCGGGCAAGTCGCAGACGGTCCGGCACCTGCTCGAAGAGGCGACCCGACAGGGACTGCCGTGGCTGGTGATCGAACCGGCCAAGGCGGAGTACCGGGCGATGGCCACGCGGTTGGCGGGGCTTGCCGACGTGGTGGTGGTCAGGCCCGGCGCGCCCACCGACGTCCCGGTGGGGCTCAACCCACTGGAGCCGGCCGCCGGGTTTCCGCTGCAGACGCACCTCGACCTGGTCCGCGCATCGTTCCTCGCCGCGTTCCAGGCCGAGGAGCCGTTCCCCCAGGTCCTCACCACCGCGCTCACGCGGTGCTACGAGGAGCTCGGCTGGGACCTGGTACTCGGCCGGCCCGACGTCGACCCGGAGACCGGCGACGTCCCGCTGCGGCCCCGGTACCCGCGCCTGGCCGATCTGGAGCGGACCGCCGCCGACGTCGTGGACGAGATCGGCTACGGGCGGGAGGTACGGGACAACGTGCGGGGGTTCATCCGGGTACGCCTGTCCAGCCTCCGGTCGGGCACCACCGGGCGCTTCTTCGACGGCCGCTACCCGATCGACGTCGCGGAGCTGCTGCGCCGCCCCGTCGTCATCGAGATCGAGGACGTCGGCGACGACCGGGACAAGGCGTTCCTCATGGGCACGCTGCTGGTCCGGCTCACGGAGCACCTGCGGGTGCATGCCGTCGACGCCGATCGTCTGCGGCACCTGACGGTGATCGAGGAGGCGCACCGACTGCTGCGGCGCACCGGCGCCGGCGGCGCGGTCGACCAGGCGGTCGAGATGTTCGCCGGGATGCTCGCCGAGATCCGCGCGTACGGGGAGGGGCTGGTCATCGCCGAGCAGATCCCGGACAAGCTCATCGCCGACGTCATCAAGAACACGGCCGTGAAGATCGTGCACCGGTTGCCGGCACGCGACGATCGGGACGCCGTCGGCGCCACGATGAACCTGTCGCCGCGCCAGTCCGAGTACCTGGTCGCCCTGCGGCCGGGCACCGCCGCCGTGTTCACGGACGGCATGGACGCGCCGGTGCTGGCCCGGATGCCCGACGGCACCGGGCGGGAACGACGTGCGCCCGAGCCGCCCGCGTCAGCGGCGCTGCTGGCCACGGCCGTCGACCCGGTCGCCGGGCCGCCCGCGTCCCTGGAGGAACTGGTCCGGGCGCGCCGACTGGCGACCGCCGATCCACGGTTGGCCCTGTGGGCCGAACTGACGGTGGTCGGGCACCTCGTCGGTCACCCACAGCTGCCGCCCGGCGCGGACCTCCTCCGTGCGCTGCGCGCGCACGACCGGGGCCACCTGCGGCTGTGCCTGGCGGAGGCGGTGGACGCCGCGGTGGCCAGCAGGTCGGTGCTGTTCGCACGCACGATCGGGCCGGCCCGACTCGCCGCGCACGTGCTCGCCGCGCTGCTCGCCGGGCTCGACGGCGGGCCGCCGTGCCCGCCGGACGAGCCCGCCTGGCTGGCGCCGGCGTACCGGTGGGTCCGGGTCCTGCGTGACCTGCACCTGCTCGCGGCCGCGCGGCCCGACGCCGGCCGGCACCCGGCCAGCGCGCGGTGGGAGCGGTGGCTGGGCGCGCCGGTGCCCGGACGCACCGTCGGCGAGCAGCTCCGCCTGACCCGCGCCCGCCTGGTCGCGACGTACCCCGAGGCGACGCCACGGCGGTTGCTGCTCGGCGGGTGCGCCCCCTCCGCCCTGGAGGACGCCGTCGGCGCGCGGTTCGACGACCCGGACTGGGCCGCGCGGGCCGAGAGCGCGCTGCACGCCTGGCCGGACGCCGGCTGGCTGCGGGCGTACGTGGATCCCGCCGCGGCGACCGACAACCCGACTCCCGACCCCACACCAGAGGAGGCATGATGCCGATCGACCGGGAGAACGACACGAGACCGGAGCACGGTGACAGCGGAGGCGACGGCCCTGGACGGGGCGACACCGCGCGCGCCTTCGTCGCGGAGGTCCTCACGACCCGGCACGGACTGAACCTGGAGCGGTGGTTCGACCGGGAGGTCTTCGGCTCCGTGCCACGGGAACCGGCCGCCGAGCGGGCCGCCGACCGCGCCCCGGTCCGGCGCGACGAGAGCGTCGAGGCCCCCGCCCGTGGCGCCGGTGAGGCGCCGGACGATCGGCGTGCCGCTCGGACCGAGACGTCGTCAGCGGCGCCCGACGCTCGGCCCGCCGAGGCCGGTGCGGGTGCGGTGGCCGACGCGCCTCCGCCGGGCGGGCCGCCACCGGACGGACCCGACGTCGCCGGCCGCGACGGCCCGGCTTGGCGGACGCGGCAGGAGTACCGCGAGCAGATCGCGCCGTTGCCGGTGCGGGGGTACGACCGGGAGAGCTTCCTCGAGGAGTTCACCAAGGTCGAGCCCTCGGAACCGGGCGGCCGCGAAAAAGAGGTCAAGCCCCCGGAACCGGGCGGCCCCGAGGAACCGGCTGGCGGTGCGGTTCGCCGTGTGCCGCGTTACCCGGAGCTGGACGGGTTCGTCATCCGCGACGAGGAGGCCGTCAAGGAGAGCCGGACGCTACAGCCCGGCGAGGTGCTGATCCGGCAGGGCGGCGAGGGTCACGAGAACGACGACGGCACCATCTCCGGGGGGCGCTACGCCAGCCCGGAGGGGACCTCGGAGCAGGCGCGCTCGTTGCCGCCGCTCCCGGCGGAGCTGTCCCCGTTCGGGGCCGACGTGGCCAGAGAGGACCGTCAGTACCGGGTCCTGGAACCGTACGACGTGGAGGCCGGTCCGGCGGCGGGCGCGTTCGGCCGCGACGGAGGCGGCACCCAGTACCTGCTCCCTCACTCCATCCGGGAACTGCTCGACAAGGGTGTGATCGAACGAATCGGCCCCGAGCCGATGATCGGACTGATCGACGACGTGCGTGCCGCTCAGCAGGACGGACCGGCGGAGCCCGGGAGGACGTCATGACCCCACCACCGGCCGCACCCGGCCCGGACCACACGTCCACCGCCGTACCGCCGCCCCGACCGGCGGCCCTCGCATCCTGGCGCAGGCGATTCGCGCCGGACGCTGTCACAGCACCCGACGACACCGCGACCGGCGACCTGCGTTGGGGCCGCTACTGGATCATCGCCGCCGTCGTGGCCGCCGTGGTGCTCGGCTTCACCCTCAGCGGCCCCGTGGTGGTCCTGGCCTTCCCGCTCGCCGTGCTCGCCGGCACCATGGCGCTCGTCGTCGGCGTCGGCGGGGTGCCGGGTACCGTCTGGGCGCTCCCGCTCGTACCTCTGGCGCTGCTCCTCGTCAGCAGCCGCACCTTTGACGGGGACTGGGGGCAGCCATCGGGGATCGTCGCGGTCGTCGTGCTGGCGCTGGTCGAGACGTACGCGGTGCTCGTCAGCCGCCGCGGCAGGCGCGACCTGGCCGAGCGGGCCGCCCGGGGCGAGGCGGTGACCGGACGGCTCGCCGCCCGCTCGTCACGGCGGGCACTCGACGTGCGACTGGTCGGCTACACCTGTCTGCTGCTCGGTGGCGACCCCGACCTGATCGTCCTGGCCCTGATCGCGAGCGTCCTCGCACTGCTGCGCCGCCGGAGGTGGACCTCCGCGGTCGCCATCGCCGCCTGTGGCGTGAGCGTGTTCGTCGGGGTGCGGGACGTCAGCCTGATGGGACTGACGCTGGCCGACACCGCTCGTCCGTTCGTGCTGGCGGCGCTGACGGTGCACTGGACGCACGCGCTGTTCCATCCCGCCTGGCGGTACGGGAAACTGGCGGCCGCCGTGGACGCGGTACGAGCCGTCGACGCGTTGCGGCAGCGCGCCGCGCCACCCGCCGCGGCCTGGCCATCGGGTGACAGCGGAACGGGGTGGCACACCGCGACGCCTCACCACCCGGTGCCGCCGCACGCCGGACCGCCCGTCCCATCCGCGTGGCCGCGGGCCGACGGTCCCCCGGTGGCCTTCGATCCGCCGGTTCCGCCCGCCGGCCCCGGTCCGTTCCCGCCTCCTCAGGGGCCGTCCGCTCCCTGGGGCCAGGCGGGGGGCACCTGACAGCCCGGTGACTCGGGCCCGGCAACCAGCGTTGGTCCAGGCTGAGCTGACCGGCCTGGACCGCGGCTGCCGCCGGGTCAGCCGGCCGTCACCACCTGGTTCGCCGGCTGCGGCGCCGGCGCCTCGGCCGGGGCCCGCCCGCCGTCGCCGGGGGCGGGCGCCGCCGCGTCGTCGCCGCCGTCCGGGGCCGCGTCGGTGGCGCGTTCCACCGCCACCGGCGCCGGCCGCTCCGGCCTCGGCCGGGCCGCGACCTGCGGGTACTCCGCGGTCTCCGCGCCACCCGTGGCGGCCGCCATGACCGCCGCCGCGGCCAGGTCGGCCACCCGCTTCGCCTCCCGCTTCACCCGGGCGCGGACCTCCTTGGCGTGCTGCTCGGCGGAGTCCGCGGCCCGGCGGGCCTCGTCGAGGCGGCGCAGCTCGTCGGTCAGCTCCTGCCGGGTCTCGGCGAGACGCTGCTGCACCTCGGCGAACTCGTGCTCGACCGCTGCGCTCTCCTGCCGCGCCTGGGCCAGCTGCTGCTGCGCGGCGTCCAGCTCGGCCTGCATCCGGGCCAGCGCCTCCCGCCGGTCCCGGATGCCCTGCTGCGTCGCGGCGAGCTGCTGCTGGTGGGTCGCGGCCTGCTCGTCGACGTGCTGGCGCACCTTGGCCGCGTACTGCTGGGCCTCCGCGATCAGCGTCGCGATCTCCTGCTCGGCCGCCGTACGCTGGGCGCCGAGCTCCCGCTCGGCGGACGCGAGCTGCTCGGCGATCTCCTGCTCGGCGGCGGCCCGCCGCTCGTTGATCTCGCGTTCCACGCCGGCCTGCCACTGGCCAAGCTCCTGCTGGGTTTTCGCGCGCGCCGCCTGCACCTCCTGCTGGATCTGGGTGCGGGCCGAGGCCAGGAACGACTCGGACTCGACGCGGGCCTGCTCGATCTGCTGGGCGGTCTGCTCGTCGATCCGCTTCGCCTCCTGCAGCGCGTGGTCGTGGGCCGCCTCGCCCGCCGCGCGCAGCCGTTCCGCCGCCTCCCGGATCCTGGCGAGCTCGGCCTGGGCGTTGGCGCGGCGTTCCTCGTGTTCCCGGTCGTGCTCGTCGCGCCGCGCGGCCGCCTCCTCCGCCAGCTCCCGCAGCGTCGTGGTGGCCTGCTCGCGGGCCTCGGTGAGCACCCGCTCCGCCTCGGCCTCCAGTTCGGCGGCCCGCTGCCCGGCGGCGTCGGTGATGGCGCCGGCCTGCTTCTCGGCCAGGGCCAGGATCTGGTCGACCATCGGACCGAGGTCGCGGAAGGACGCCCGGTCCGGCTGCGCCGGCCGGTCCCGCAGCTCGGTCATCTCCGCCCGCAGCCGGTGCGCCTCGACGGTCAGCTCGCGGAGCTGGGCCGAGGCCCGGTCCCGCTCGGCGGCCAGCGCCGACCGTTCGCCGTCGACCTGCTCGACGTAGCGGTCCACCTGCCGCTTGTCGTAGCCGCGCAGCGCGAGGTCGAAGCTCGGCCGCGCGGCCGCGTCCTCGCGTGCCGCGAACGGGTCGTCGCCGTGGGACATGCATCCTCCTCCGTACGATCGCGAGCGCCGCGCCGGCGGTGAGAGCCGCCCCACGGGCCGTGCTGTGGCGCCACGCTACCGTCGCGGTCGCACGCCCCCGCGAAAAGGGTGACCCCACGCGACGGCCCCGCGGGACCGGGTGGTCCGCGGGGCCGCCGTCGCCCTGGTGGGGGCTATCGCCAGGTGATGTCCGACGCCGAGTAGAGGCAGTTGGTGCCGTCGGCGCCCTCACCGATCTCGCTCGGCTCGCTGCCCTTCGGCACGCCCTTGTACTTCACGCAGATCCGGGTCGTGCGGTTCGGGTCGTTGAGGATGGTGATCCGGCTGAACCGGGCGGTGTCGCCCCAGTTCGTGTTGATGCCGGCCAGCATCTTCGTCGAGGTCGCGGTGACGTTGTCCATCACCACGTGCCGCTGGTACGAGGTGGAGCAGTTGCCGCAGGCCCGGTAGAGCTTGCCGGAGCTCTCCACCCGGAAGTTGCGGATGTACACGGTGCCCGAGCCGTTGTGCTGGAACACCTTGTCGCTGGCGGAGCGCGCCCCGCCACCGTCCACCGTGTACGTGGTGCCGCCCCGGAAGGTCGCGGCGTCCTCGCCGACGTCCTCCCACCAGACGTTGATCAGCGTGCAGTTGCCCTCGCAGTGCACGCCGTCGCCGGCCGGGGCGCCGATGATCACGTTGCGCAGG
Source organism: Micromonospora sp. M71_S20 (assembly GCF_003664255.1). Classification (NCBI taxonomy): domain Bacteria; kingdom Bacillati; phylum Actinomycetota; class Actinomycetes; order Micromonosporales; family Micromonosporaceae; genus Micromonospora; species Micromonospora sp. M71_S20. The sequence continues at coordinate 852,154 of NZ_RCCV01000004.1, forward strand.
GTGGCCCCGGGGGCGAGCACGAACATCGGGTCCTGGCTCTCGCCCTGCCCGCCGTCGCCGATGCCGTAGTACCGCTTGAGCCCGCCGTCGAGGCTGACCGGGACGTCGATGGTGGCGTCGACCTTGACGTTGGCCGTCGGCGTGGGCCAGTTCGCGGGCGGGTTCGTCGGCGGCGGCGTGGTGGGCGGCGGCGTGGTCGGCGGGGGCGTGGTCGGCGGCGCGGTGGTCGACGGTGGCGTGGTCGGGGTGGACCCGCCGGAGGTGTCCACCGCCACGTCGTCGAAGCTGGCGCTGGCGTACGAGGTGACCAGCCCGATCCGGCCGGCGGAGGCCAGGCCGCTGGTGCCGGAGCCGACCTGCGTGCCGTTGACGAAGCCCCGGACGGTGCTGCCGGCGGTCTCGATGCGCAGCGTGTACCAGCTGCCGGCGGCGGCCCCCACGGAGGCCGAGCCGAGCGAGGTGATCTGGCTGCCGTTGACCGCCTGCAACTCGGCCCGGCCGGAGCCGAGCAGGGCCAGCCGGTACATCTTCGTGCTGCTGGCCGAACGGGCGGCCAGGCCCACCAGGCCGCTCGACGAGCCGAACGACAGCGGCTTGACCCGCGCCTGGACCTGGTAGTCGGTCCAGCTCGTCTGGCCGGCGAACTGCCGGGTCAGCTCGCTGCCCGCGTTGGACTGCTGGAACACGCCGGAGCCGTCGGTGACCACCGACCAGGTGCCGCCGGACTTCGACCATCCGCTGGCGTCGCCGTCGTTGAAGTCGTCCGAGAAGACGGCGGCGGCGGAGGCCGACGAGCCCATGCCGGCGGCCAGCACGGCGGCGGTCGCCCCGGCGGTGAAGGCCGCCGCCAGGGCCCGTCGGTGAGTGCGTCTGAGGTGCACGATGTTCTTCTCCTTGCAGGGGGTTCGGTGTGGCGGTCCGCGGTCCGTGGCCCGAGGGGAGGGCCGGGACGGTACGTGGTGCGACCGGGACCGGTACCCGCCGGCCCGCGCGTCGGACGCCCGGATCCGGCGAGGCTCGACGGGGAGGTCAGCTGCCTGGAAAGCGCTTCCCCGTGTGGGCCTCAGATTATGTTTCCGCGAAGAGAACGGTCAATGCCCTGGCACGTGCAGGTCTGTTGCAGCCCGCTCGGCCCCGGCGGGCGCGCGCCCCGGGGGGTGGCGGTCGGCCAGACCGCCACCCCCCGGGGTCGCCTCAGGGGGTGATCCGGCCGGCGCCGGCCCCGGCGGTCACGGCCGCCTTGACGCCGCTGGGGTCGTCGAGCCGGTACGGGTAGGGGATGGGGGCGACGTCCCCGGCGCTCTCCGGCGCGCCGGAGTTGGTGAAGATGTTGTTGCGCTGGACCAGGTCGCCCGGGCCCGACTCGGCGTAGCCGACGGCGGTGGGGCGGGTCACGTTCTCGAAGTGGTTGCCCTCGACCAGCACCCCGGCGCCCATCGTGGACGCCACGCCGTAGTCCGCGCCGTAGTAGTAGTTGTTGAACACGTGCACCGGGTCACCGAACCGGACGCGGGGGTGGCGCTCCTTGCTCCCGTCGAACCAGTTGTGGTGGTAGGTGACCCGCAGGTGGCCGATGTCGGCCGTGTGCCCGTCGTCGTGGCCGAGCAGCATGCTCTTGGTGTGGTTGGTGACCCGGTTCCACGAGACGGTCACGAAGTCGGAGGCCCGCTTGACGTCGACCGCGCCGTCGTAGCCGCCGTCGAACGTGTTGTGGTCGATCCAGACGTTGCGCGAGCCCTGCACGTTGATCGCGTCGTCGTCCCAGCCCCGGAAGGTGAGGTTGCGGACGATGACGTTGCTCGCGCCGCTGATGTTCAGCCCGTTGTCCAGCGTCGCGGCGCCCACGCCGAGCACGGTCTTGTTGCTGCGCACGTCGTTCATCGCGTCGGGCATGGTCAGCGACCCGGTGACCCGGATGACCAGCGGCGAGGAGGACTCCAGGGCGTCGGCGAGCGCCTGGCCGTCGGAGACGGTGACGGTCTGGCCGCCGGCCCCGCCGGTGGTGCCGCCGTTCTGGGTGGCCCAGCCGACCAGGTCCCCGGCCGGCGGCAAGGTCGGCGTCGGGGTCGGCGCCGGGGTGCTCGGCGGCGGGGTGGTCGGGTTGCCGGGCAGGCCGACCCGGCCGACCCCGGCCTGCGCGGTGACCACGGCCTTCATGTCGCAGGCCGTGCCCACGGTGTACGCGTACGGCGGGTTGCTCACGCTGCCGCCGGTCTGCCCGGCGCCGGAGTTGACCAGGCAGTTGTTGCGCGCGACCAGCCGGCCGTCGCCGGAGGAGCCCTCCGCCAGGTGGTACGGGTCGTCGACGTTCTCGAAGTGGTTGCCCTCGACGATGACGCCGGCGTTCTCGGTCGACGCGACGCCGTAGTTGCCGGTGTTCAGGTAGTAGTTGTTGTAGACGTGCACCTGGTCGCCGAAGCGCACGCGCGGGTTGCGCTGGTTGGTGTTGTCGAAGAAGTTGTGGTGGTAGGTGACCTTCAGCCGGCCGGTGTCCTGGGCGGCGTTGCCGTCGTCGTGGCCGAGCAGCATGTTCTTGTCGGTGCCGTCGGCGTGGTTGTAGGAGACCGTCACGTACGACGAGCCGCGCTTGATGTCGACGCCGCCGTCCGCCCCGGTGGTCCAGGTGTTGTGGTCGATCCAGACGTGGTGGGTGAACATCTGCACGTTGATCGCGTCGTCCGCCCAGCTCCGGAAGTTCAGGTTCCGGATGATCACGTTGTGCACGGCGTTGGCCGGCGGCGCGGTGACCGCGTTGTCGATCGGCAGGCCGATGTTGAGGCCGCCGCCGGTGAACCCGGAGTTGGCGCCGACGCCGACGATCGTCTTGTCCGAGGTGACCTCGTGCATGGGGCCGGGCAGCGCGATCATCCCGTTGACCTGGATGACCTTCGGGCCGCTGGAGGCCGCCTCGGTGATGAACTGGCTGGCGGTCGTGACCGTGACGGTCGGTCCGCCGGCGCCGCCCGTGGTGCCGTTCTGGCCCCACGCGTCGACCGAGGCCCAGCCGTCGGCCACGTTGGGGCCGGGGTTGCCCGGGTCGCCGGTCGGCGTGGGCGTCGGTCCGGTCGGCGTCGGCGTGGGTCCGCCGCCGGTCGAGCTGACCTGCACGTTGTCGAAGTCGGCGCTGGCGTAGAAGGTCGCCACGCCGATCCGGCCGCTGGCGTACGCGCTGTCGGTCGCCTCGGTGCGCAGGGTGCCGTCGACGTAGCCCTTGAGCGAGCCGCCGACGACGTCCAGCCGCAGCGTGTAGGTCGTGCCGGCGGCGACCGGCACGGACGCGGTGTCCAGCGTGGTGGAGGAGCCGCCGCTCAGCCGCTTGAGCTCGACGGTGTTGTTGCTGCGCAGCGCCAGGTAGTAGTAGCTGGTGCTGCTCTGCACCCGGGCGAGCAACGCGACGAACCGGTTCGACCCGTTGAACGCGGTCGGCCGGACGGTCGCCTGGACCGAGTAGTCCGTCCAGCTCGACGTGCCGGCCAGCGAACGGGCGTCGCTGCTGGTGCTGCTCTGGCGCAGCGCCCGCGCGCTGTCGCCGGTCACCGACCAGCTTCCGCCGGAGGCCGTCCAGCCGGACGAGTTGCCGTCGGAGAAGTCGTCGGAGAAGAGCGTGTCGGCGTAGGCCGTGGCGGCCATGCCGACGGCGAGGGTGGCCGCGAGGAGCGCGGCCCCGATCGCGGTGAGGAACCCTCGGCGATGCCTCCGCCGACGAGTGTCGGAGTTGTGCACGGGACCTCCCTGGTGGTGATCAAATGATCGATAAACATCGATCTCTAGGGGTGTGGTGCGCCGCGGGCCGCCGGGCCGGTACCCGGCGCCGACCGGGTCCGGCGGCCCGCGCGGGCGTGGTCAGTAGGGGAGTTTGCCGGTGCCGGCACCGGCCGTGACGACGGACTTCACGGTGGCCGGCTCGGTCAGGGTGTACGGGTAGAACGTGCGCGGCTCCTGGACGGTGCCCCCCGCGTCGCCGGGCTCGCTGGTGCCGGCGAGCACGTTGTCCCGGGCGATCATCCGGCCCCGGTCCCCGGCGTAGCTGATCGACCAGGGCACCTCGACGTCCTCGAAGTAGTTGCCCTCGACCACGCAGCCGGAGTCGAGCTGGCAGGCCACCCCGACGTCGGTGTTGTAGACGAAGTAGTTGTTGAACACGTGCACGGGGTCGCCGTAGCGGACCCGGGGGTTGCGCTGCGGCGTGCGGTCGAACCAGTTGTGGTGGTAGGTGACCTTCAGGTTGCCGACGTCCTGGGCGGCGTTGCGGTCGTCGTGGCCGAGCAGCATGTTCTTCGTGTGGTGGTGGGTGTGGTTCCAGGACACGGTGACGTAGCTGGACCCCCGCTTGACGTCGATCAGCCCGTCGTAGCCGTACGCCAGGTCGTTGTGGTCGATCCAGACGTGGTGCGAGAACATCTGCACGTTGATCGCGTCGTCGACGGTGTTGCGGAAGTTCAGGTTCCGGATGATCACGTTGTGCACGGCGTTGGCCGGCGGGCTGGTCACGTCGCTCACCGGCAGGCCGATGTTCAGCCCACCGCCGGTGATGCCGGAGTTCGCGCCGACGCCGACGATCGTCTTGTCCGAGGTGACGTCGTGCATCGGGCCGGGCAGCGCGATCATCCCGTCCACCCGCACGTTCAACGGGCCGGCCGTGCCGATCGCGGCGAGGAGTTCCGCGGCCGTGTCCACGGTGACGGTCGGTCCGCCCGCCCCGCCGGTGGTGCCGTTCTGGCCCAGCGCGTTGACCGAGGCGAAGCCGACCGGCGGGGCGCCCGGGTCGATCGGCGGCCCGGTCGGCGGCAGGGAGGGCCCGGCGGTCGGCGTGCCGGTGGGCGGCGCGCCGGTGGCCGTGTCCACCTCGACGTCGTCGAAGGTGGCGCTGGCGTACGAGGTGGCCAGGCCGACCCGCCCGGCGGCGAACGCCCCGTCGGTGGCCTGCACCCGCAGCGTGCCGTCGACGTAGCCGCGCAACGAGCTGCCGACCGCCTCCAGCCGCAGCGTCGCCCAGCTGCCGACGGTGATCCCGGCGGGGGCGGAGGCCAGCGACACCGGGTCGCCCCCGGAGCGGCGGATCAGCTGCACCCCGCCGCTCGCGGTCGCCACCAGCGCGTAGTAGCTGCTGCTGCTCTGCGCCCGGGCGATCACCCCGACGTGGCGGTTCGCCCCGCCGAAAGCCGTCGGCCGGACCCGGGCCTGCGCCCCGTAGTCGGTCCAGGTGCCGGCGCCGGCCAGGGCGCGGGCGTCGCTGCTGGTGCCGGACTGCCGGTAGGCGTACGAGCCGTCGGTCACGACCGACCAGCTCCCGCCGGAGCGCGACCACCCGTCGGCCGCGCCGTCGGAGAACGTGTCGCTGAACAGGGTGTCGGCGTGCGCCGATGAGGTCGTCGCGAGCACCGTGCCGACGGCCAGGGCGCCGGCGGTGAGCGCCGCGCCGAGCAGTCTCGGTGTGCGCGTCCGGGGACGGGGTGTCCGGTTCATGGTGGGCCTCCTGGTGGTGGGGTGGGCACCGGTGGGCCGCCGCGCTGAGCGCCGGACGCGGCGGCCCACCGGCCGTCCGGCCACCGCGCGGGACGGCGCGGCGGCCGGCGTCCTACAGGGGCAGCCGGTCCGCGCCGGCCAGCGCCCCCACGACCACCGGCACCGCGGGTGCCGGCAGCACGGGGCCGCGTCGAAGGGTCGGCGTCCAGCCGGCGTCCGGGGCCAGGTCCGGCTCGTGCGCCGCGTTGTACGCGCCCACCAGGTCGACCGGGCGGGCCCGGTCCCCGGCGGCGCGGACCCAGTTGCCCCGGGTGGTGACGGCGGTGCCGCCCCAGTCGTAGAGCAGGTCGTCGGCCACGACGCCGGCGGCGAGGCTGAAGAAGTTGTTCTCGGCGACCACGGCGGACTGCACCCCGACGCCGATCGCGTACTCGAACCCGTCGCCGGCCAGCCGGTAGTGGTTGTTCCACACGTCGACCTGGCCGAAGCGCACCCGGGGCAGCCGCTGGAGCACCCCGTCGAAGAGGTTGTGGTGCAGGCTCACCTTCAGCCGCCCGACGTCCGGGCCGACGGTGTTGGACGACCCGATCAGCATGACCTTGTCCCGCCCGACGAACCGGTTGTACGAGACGGTCACCAGGCTCGCGGTGTGCGTGACGTCCACCGACCCGTCGTGCACCTGGTACGGCCGGCCGAGGTGCACCGGCTGGCCGCTGTCCGGGTTGTCGCCGTCGGTGAAGGTGTTGTGGTCGATCCAGACGTGCTCGCTGCGGCGCACCGAGATCTGGTCGTACTGGGAGTTCCAGTTGCCCGCGGCGCCGTCGGTGGGGGACCAGGCGGGGAAGCAGTCCCGGGCGTCGTCGAAGGTCAGGTTCCGCACGATCGTGTTGTGCGCGCCGTCGAGCATCAGCGTCAGGCCGGTCAGCCGGGCGCCGCGCAGGCCGACGAGGGTGGTGTTCGGGCCGACGTTGATCTGGGTCTGCCGGGTCTGGTTCGTCACCGAGCGCACCCGCGCCGCCTCCAGCGGCCCGCTCGGCGCCACCCGGCCCCAGACCGCCGGGTCGTACGCCGCGAGGTAGGCCGGCAGCGAGTACTCCGGGTCGGCGAGGTCGGCGCAGTCGAGCGTGCTGCCGTCGGGACCCTCGAAGCCGTCGACCACGCCGCTGACGTAGATGATCTTCGGGGTGGCGTTGCCCCGGTTGGTGGCGTTGTCGCCGCCGAGGGCCGCGACCAGCTCGGCCCGGCTGGAGACGACGTGCACCTGCTCCGGCGTCGCCGCCGCGCCGCCGGTGGTGCCGGTCCCCTCAGCCGCCCAGCCGTCACCGGCCGGCAGCGCCTGCCGGCCGAGGTGCCGGGCGGCCCAGGAAAGCCCGCCGGTCGTGGCGGCCGCGCCGCCCGGAGCCGGAGCGGCCCCGCCGTCCGGGGCCGGGGCCGCCGCCGCGCTCCCGGTCGTCGCCGCGAGCGCGACGGCGATCGTCGCCGCGCCCAGTGTCTGCTTCCACATCTATCGGACCACCTGTTCGTCGCCTGTTCGATATGGGGCAACGGTAGGTTTCGCGATTTATGCGAGTCAATGACAAACGTGTGCAGAAGTGTTGCAATTGATCAGATCGGCCGGTATCGTCCCGACCGCCCTGGGTCGGGATGACGCCGCTATATCCGATATGGACCCGCGTCAGGCGGGCGGTTCAGTTGCAGTGCGTTGCGGTCCCTCCTGCCCGGTCAGGTCCGTGCGGTGCGGCGCCACCGCCCACGGCACCGCCAGCTCCGACAGCAGCGACCCCTCCTCGGCCGCCCGGCGCAGCAGCCGGTTGATCCCGCGCACGGTCAGCACCCGCTGCGGGCCGTCGCCCGTGGCGGTGACGAGGTCGCCGCCCAGCGGCGCCGGCTCGGGCGCGGTCGTGACCGCCTCCAGCACCGCGGTGAACCCGGCGGTGCGCGCCAGGGGCGCGATCAGCGGCACCGCCGGGTCGGCCCGGTGGTCGAGGAGGTTCTCCAGCAGCCCGCGCCGGCCCGGCACCTCGCGCGGGTCGGCGTCGCCGGGCAGCAGCAACCGGTCGGTCGGGTACTCCAACACGGCCCGGCCGGCGGTGCCGGTCACGATCACCTCCCCGGCGACGAAGTCCTCCCCGGCCAGGGTCACCGCCGCGACGATCGGCGGTCCCGAGCGGGACGACACCCGCAGGGTCGCCGTGTCGTCCACCTCGATCGGCCGGACCCGGTAGCGCTCCACCTCGATCCGCGCGGGCACCACCGGCCCGTCCCCGTCGGCCTCGGCGACCGCCAGGCACTGCATGACCGCGTGCGCCAGCGGGTTGGCCAGGGCGCCGTCCAGCACCGGCCGGCCGTGCAGCGTCCGCCGCCCGGCCCACGGCGCCCGCGCGTAGTAGGCGTCGGAGCGCTGCCAGGCCGCCACGGTCGCGATGCCGGTGACGGTACCGAGCCGCCCGGCCCGCACCGCGTCGGTCAGCTCCGTCAGCGCCGCCGAACCGAGCGCCTGGAAGCCCACCTGGCACGCCCGGCCCGTCGCGGCGAGGGCGTCGGCCAGCTCCCGGTGCTCGGCGGTGGACAGCACCGGGGGCTTCTCCAGCAGCAGGTCGGCGCCCGCGGCGAGCACGTCCAGGGCGATCGGCAGGTGGGTGTGCGGCGGGGTGCAGACGACCACCACGTCCGGCCGCGCCGCCCGCAGCATCTCCCGGTGGTCGGTGTGCACCAGGGTGCCGTCCGGCACCGGCGCCGCCGGGTCGTCCTCAACCGGGCGTACGTCGACCAGGGCGACCAGCCGCAGTCGCCCGGCGGCGTGCAGCGGGGCGATGACCCGTCGGTGCCAGCGCCCGTGCCCGTTGGCCCCGACGACCGCGACCCTCGGCACGGCGCCGGCCCCTCCCGGCGTCGCCCCCGCGGCGGCGGCCGTCACCGGGCGCCCGCCAGCGTCGCGGCCACCCCGTGCCGTTGCAGGGCGGTCAGCCACCCGGTCACCTCGGCGCGTACGTCGTCGTCCTCGGCCACCTCGGCGGGGAAGACCTCGCGCAGCGCGAACACCGCGTCCACGGCCCCCGCCGGGGTACGCGCTCCGGTGGCGAGCGCCGCGCGGATCTCCTCGGCGAGCGGATCGGCCAGCGGCAGGAGGCTGCCGTCGTCGGCGTGGCCCTGCGCGAAGCGCAGCCAGGCGGCCACCACCAGCGTGGCCCAGTGCGCCGACCGCCCCCCGGCCCGCAGGTCGGCGATGGTGTGCAGGATCCGCTGCGGCAGCTTCTGCGAGCCGTCCATGGCCACCTGGAGGGTGCGGTGGTGGATCGCCGGGTTGGCGAAGCGGGTGAGCACCTCCTCGCCGTACGCGACGACCGAGACGCCCTCGGGCGGGTCGAAGCTGGCCGCCACGTCCTCGGCGACCAGGTGACGCAGCACCGTGGTCAGGTGCGGCAGGGTCAGCGCGTCGGCGATGGTCTCCCGGCCGGCCAGCGCGCCCAGGTAGGCGGCGGCCGAGTGCACGCCGTTGAGGGCGCGCAGCTTCAGCCGCTCCCAGGGCCCGGCGTCGGCGGTGAGCACCGCGCCGGCCCGCTCCCAGGCCGGTCGGCCGCCCGGGAAGTCGTCCTCGATCACCCACTGCCGGTACGGCTCGGCGACCACCGCCGCCAGGTCGGCCACCCCCAGGGCCCGCTCGGCGTCGGCGAGGGTCTGCGCCGTGCTGGCCGGCACGATCCGGTCGACCATGGTGCCGGGGAAGCTGACGCACTCCCGCACCCAGCCGGCCAGCGGCTCCGGCACGCCCGCGTACGCCACCGACTGCTCGACCAGGCCGCGCAGCCGGCGGCCGTTCGCGGGCAGGTTGTCGCAGCTGACCAGGGCCAGCGGCGGGCCCTGCGCGGCGGCCCGGGCGAGCAGCCCGCGCAGCAGCAGGCCCGGGACGGTGACCGGCAACCGGTCGGTGCGCAGGTCGGCGGCGACCTCCGGGTCCGGCCGCAGCCGACCGGTCACCGGGTCGAGCTGGTACGCCTTCTCCGTCACGGTGAGGGTGACCACCCGGATCGCCGGGTCGGCCAGCAGCGCCACCACGGCGGCGGGGTCACCCGCGGCGTGCCGCGTCCCGGCCAGCGCGCCGACGACGCGGGTGTGGCACCCCTCGGCGCTGGTGCTGGTGACGCTGAACAGGTTGTCCTGCGCGGCCAGCGTCGTCACCACGTCGGGGTTGCGTGGCGCCACGCCGACGATGCCCCAGTCGCCCCCGGCTTGCGCCATGGCCTCCTCGGTGTACACGGCCTGGTGGGCGCGGTGGAAGGCGCCCAGCCCGAGGTGGACGATCCCCGCCGGCACGCTGCCCGGGCGCAGCAGCGGGCGGCTGTCCGTCGGCAGCCGGCGCAGCGTCCCGAGACCGAGCCGGGCGGCGCCGACGCTCACCGCCACACCGGCCCGTCCGGGAAGCGGAACTCGGCGATCGACTCCGGCTTCATGGTGGAGCTGTAGCCGGGCGCCTGCGGCAGCAGGTAGCGCCCCTCGCGGGTGCGCACCGGGTCGACGAAGTGCTCGTGCAGGTGGTCGACGTACTCCACCATCCGGCCGTCGAGGCTGGTGCCCACCCGCAGGTAGTCGAAGACGGCCAGGTGCTGGACGTACTCGCACAGGCCCACGCCGCCGGAGTGCGGACAGATCGGCACCCCGAACTTCGCCGCCATCAGGATCTCGGCGAGGACCTCGTTGACGCCGCCGACCCGGCAGGCGTCGATCTGCATCACGCCGATCGCCTCGGCCTGGAGCAGCTGCTTGAAGATGACCCGGTTGGCGGCCACCTCACCGGTGGCGACCCGGCACCGGCCGTCGGTCAGCCCGGTCACCGCCCGCGCGATCCGGGCGTGCCCGAGGATGTCGTCGGCGTGCGTCGGCTCCTCGATCCAGTACGGGTCCACCTCCGCCAGCGCGGCCATGTTGGTGATCGCCTCGTCGACGTCCCAGACCTGGTTGGCGTCCATCATCAGCAGCGCGTCCGGCCCGATCTCCTCCCGGATGATCCGCGCCCGCCGCAGGTCGTCGGCGGGCGGCCCGCCGACCTTCATCTTCATCGCCCGCCACCCGTCGGCGTACGCCTGCCGGGTCAGCGCCCGGACCTTGTCGTCGGGGTAGCCCAGCCACCCCACGGAGGTGGTGTACGAGGGGAACCCGTCGCGCTCCAGCCCGGCGCGGCGCTCGTCCAGCCCGATGAGCCCCTTGTCGAGGATGGCCGCCGCCTCGTCCGGGGTGAGGGCGTCCGTGATGTGGTGGAAGTCGATGCTGGCCACCAACTCCTCGGTGGGCAGCTCGGCGAGCAGTTGCCACATCGGCTTGCCGGCCAGCTTGGCCCGCAGGTCCCAGACCGCGTTGACCAGCGCGCCGGTGGCCATGTGGATGACCCCCTTCTCCGGGCCCAGCCAGCGCAGCTGCACGTCGGCGCTGAGCGAGCGCCAGAACGCCACCGGGTCGGCGAAGATCTCCTCGACGGTGCGGCCCCGCACGTGGTGCGCGAGGGCCTGGATCGCGGCGCAGGTCAGCTCGTTGCCGCGACCGTTGGTGAAGGTGAACCCGGCCCCGGTGACGCCGGCGTCGGTGCGCAGCTCGACGTAGCTGGCCGAGTAGTCGCCCCGGTTGATCGCGTCCGATCCGTCGCCGGCGGCGGCGGTCGGGAACCGCACGTCGTGCACGTTTACGGCGGTGACGGTGACACTCACAGGACATTCTCTCCGATCTTGAAGACCTTCTTCGGGAGCCGGTACGCCAGGTCGACGATGGTCTCGGCGGCCTCGTCCTCGCCGAGGCGGTGCTCGGTGACCAGCCGGGCCAGGTAGGCGGCGTCGACGCGACGGGCCACGTCGTGGCGTACCGGGATGGAGCAGAACGCGCGGGTGTCGTCGACGAACCCGGCGGTGTTGTAGAAGCCCGCGGACTCGGTGACCGACTCGCGGAAGCGACGCAGCACCTCCGGCGAGTCCAGGAACCACCACGGCGCACCGAGGTACAGGGCGGCGTACCCGCCCGCCAGCGGCGCGAGTTCCCGGCTGAAGGTGTACTCGTCGAGGGTGTAGAGCACCACCCGCAGCCGCGGGTCGTTGCCGTACGCGTCCAGCAGCGGGGTCAGCGCGTGCAGGTACTCGGTGGCCTGCGGCAGGTCGCCGCCGACGTCGCGGCCGTGCCGCGCGTACAGCCAGCGGTTGTGGTTGCGCACCGCGCCGGGGTGCAGCTGCATGACGAGGCCGTCGTCCAGCGACATCCGGGCGAACTCCAGCAGCATGTGCGCCCGGAACGTCTCCGCGTCGGCCGCGTCGGCTACCCCGCGCAGGCCCTTGTCGTAGAGTCGCGCCGCCTCGTCCGCGCCCAGTGCCAGCGTGCGCGCGGTCGGGTGGCCGTGGTCGGTGCAGGTGGCGCCGGCCGCGATGAAGGCCGCCCGCCGCTGGCGCAGCGCCGCCAGGTAGCCGGCGTACGTGCCGGTGTCCTCGCCGGTGATCTCGCCGAGCCGCGCGACGTTGTCCGCCCAGCCGTCGAACTCCATGTCGGCCACGTTGTCCGGCCGGAACGTGCTGATCACCCGGCCGCCCGGCCCGCCCCAGCCGTCGGCGGCGAGCTTGGCGTGCTGCCCGAGGTCGTCCAGCGGCGACTCGGTGGTGGCGAGCACCTCGATGCCGAACCGCTCGAACAGCGCCCGGGGCCGGAACTCCGGCTCGGCGAGCCGGGCCGCGAGCTCGTCGTAGACGGCGTCGGCGGTGGCCGGGGAGAGCGGGGTGTGCACCCCGAACACGTCGCGGAAGGTCTGCTCCAGCCAGAGCCGGGAGGGGGTGCCCCGGAACAGGTGCCAGTGCGCGGCGAAGCGTCGCCAGATGGTGCGCCCGTCGGGCTCCGTGGGGCTGCCGTCGACGGTGGGCACGCCCAGGTCGGCCGGGGGGACGCCCTGGCTGAGCAGCATCCGGGTGAGGTAGTGGTCGGGCACGATGAGCAGCCGCGCCGGGTCCGGGAAGGGGCGGTCCTCGGCCAGGATCGCCGGGTCGACGTGCCCGTGCGGGGAGATGATCGGCTGGGGCGCGGCCAGCGCGTACAGCCGACGGGCCACCGCGCGCTGCGCGGGGTCGGCGGGGAAGAGCAGGTCGGTCGTGGGCACGGGTGGGGCTCCTCGGAGGGTGTTCGCGGCTCAGGAGAGGTCGAGCAGGTCGGCGACCCGGACCGGGGCGCCGGTGGTGAAGGACCGGTTCGCGGCCAGCCCGGTGAGCAGGGCGAGGGCGCCGTCGCGGGCGGTCGCCGCCCGCCCCATCGGGTCCGGTTCGCCGCCGATGAGGACCCGGGCCATCCGGGCGTCGGCGCCGCCGTGCCCGGAGCGGGTGTGCCCGGTCACGGGTACGACCTGCGGCGGCGCCCAGAACGGCCGCAGGGTCAGCGTGGCGGAGCCGGCCTCGGCGGCCGCCTCGTCGCCGTGCAGCGCCGCGCCCTTCAGCGCACCGGCGGACGCCGGGCTGACGTGGTCGCTCTCCACGACCTCCAGCTCCAGCCGGCCCCGGCTGCCGTTGACCATCACCCGGTAGCCCTCGTAGGGGGCGTACGCGGTGAGGTGGTAGGTCATCGTCGCGCCGGTGGAGTAGCGGGCCAGCACCGCCATGTCGTCCTCGATGTCCACGCCCGGGGCGAAGACGTTGCGGTCGCGCTGGTAGCCGTCCTCGGCCTCGGCGTCGAGGTAGAGCTCGCGCAGTTTCGGGTGCGCGTCGAGCCGCAGCGCGAACGGGTCGTCGGCGGCGGCGGGGGAGCCGTGCGCCCGGTCGTAGTCGCGGGCGTAGCCGTGCCGGCGGCCGGCCTCGCCGTAGAAGAAGAGCCGGCCGGTGGCGTACACCTCGACGGGGGTGGCGTCCAGCCACCAGTTGACCAGGTCGAAGTGGTGCCCGGCCTTGTGCACCATCAGCCCGCCGGAGTGCGCCTTGTCGCGGTGCCAGCGGCGGAAGTAGTCGGCGCCGTGCCGCACGTCGAGCAGCCACTCGAAGTGCACCGAGCCCACCTCGCCGACGGCGCCGCCGGCGAGCAGCTCGCGCAGCTTCTCGTGCAGCGGGTTGTAGCGGTAGTTGAACGCCACCCGCACCTGCCGGCCGGTGTCGGCGACCGCGTCGAGGATCTGCCGGCAGCCGGCGGCGTCGACGGTCATCGGCTTCTCGGTGATGACGTCGCAGCCGGCGCGCAGCGCCGTGTCGATGTGCGCGGCGTGGGTGTCGTCCACGCTGGTGACCACCAGCACGTCGACGCGCTCCTTGGCGAGCATGGCGGCCAGCTCGTCGGCCCGGTACGTCGGCACCGGCGGGTGCCCCAGCTCGCCGAGCCACCGGTTGTGGGCGTCCATGCGGGCCTGGTTGACGTCGGCGAACGCGACGAGTTCGGCGGTGTCGGCGTGGTCGCGCACCAGCGCCCGGACGAACATCTCGGCCCGGGACCCGGTGCCCACGAGGGCGTGTCGGACCCGCTGACCGGTGCTGGACGACATGTCGACCGCCTCCTGTGTTGCTGCAAAGGTTTGCAGCGAAATAACCACGAGCCGCGCGGCGGCGTCAACGATCGATGCCAAACCGGCGGCATAGATCCGATTTGATACGCATTTGAGCACATGGTGGGAGCGTGGCCGAAACGCATCTGTAACCATCGGCCGTTGACACCGGCACAACCGTTTGCATTAATTGGCGGCACCTGACGTGACCCCAGCCACACTGGACGAAGGGCCCCGCCGTGCCAGCCACCATCCGAGACGTCGCCCGGGCCTCCGGCGTGCACATCTCCACGGTCTCCCGCACGTTCTCGGCCCCGCACCTGGTCAACCCGGAGACCCGGGGCCGGGTGCTGGCCTGCGCCGAGGAGCTCGGCTACCGGCCCAACCGCGCCGCCCGCGCCCTGATCACCGGCCGTACGCACAACATCGGCCTGATCATCGCGGACATCGCCAACCCGTTCTTCCCGCCGCTGATCAAGGCGGCGGAGAGCCAGGCCCGGCAGCGCGACTACCACGTGTTCGTGGCCGACACCAACGAGGACCCGATCGCCGAGGAGGAGCTGGTCCACGCGCTCGCCAAGCAGGTGGACGGGGTGCTGCTGTGCAGCCCGCGGATGAGCAACAGCATGATCGAGCAGCTCAGCCGCGAAGTGCCGCTGGTGGTGATAAACCGGCAGGTCGCGGGTCTGCCGTGCGTGACCATGGACGTCGGGCAGGGCGCCCGGTCGGCCATCGAGCACCTGCTCGGCCTCGGTCACCGACGGATCGCGCTGCTCAGCGGGCCGCGCGGCTCGTGGACCAGCCGGGAGATCCGCCGGGCGGCCGGCGTCGCGGCGCGGGCCGGCGGCGCCGAGTTCACCGTGCTCGGGCCCAACCAGCCCACCGAGACCGGCGGCGCGGCCCTCGCCGAGATGGTCCGCCGCAGCGAGGCCACGGCGGTCCTCGCCTACAACGACCTGATGGCGATCGGCCTGATCGAAGGGCTCGACGCCGTCGGGATGCGCGTCCCGCAGGACGTGAGCGTCGTCGGCATCGACGACATTGCCCTGAGCCGGCTCACCCGGCCCAAGTTGACGACGGTGGCCACGCCCAACGCGGCCGCCGGCCGGACGGCCGTCGACATGCTCCTGCAACACGACACCGTCGCCGCCCGTGGCTCACGCGGCGGTCGGGGTGTCACGAGCGACGACCGTCGTACCACCGCACAGGTAATGCTCCAGACCGAACTGGTCATCCGCGACTCGACCGCCGCCGCGCCGGCGGACGGTCGGAACCGTCCCGACGCCGAGTTGGTCGTCCCGGGCCCGCATCGCCTTGCGGGCCCGGGTCGCCCGACCGCGGCCACCGGTGGCGTCGTCGCCTCCTAACGCCAAGGAGTGAGCGCACATGCACCCCGCAACGCCCCCCACCACTGGCACGCAGGCCGTGCCCGTTCACCGTACCCCCGTCCGCCGACGGCGGTTGATCCGCGGCATGCTCGCCGCGGTCGTCGCCCTGCCCCTGGTCCTCGGTGCCGCCGGCTGCGGCGGCGACGAGGAGGCCAGCACCGACCCGAACGCCCCGGTCAAGCTCTCGGTCTTCTGGTGGGGCGGTGAGGCCCGGGCGAAGCTGACCGAGGAGGCCCTCGCCCTCTACACCAAGAAGCACCCGAACGTCACCTTCGAGAAGACCTGGCAGGCCAACCAGGGCTACTTCGACAAGCTGGCCACGCTCACCGCCGGCGGCAACCCGCCGGACCTCTTCCAGATCGACGACAACTACCTGGCCGAGTACGCCTCGCGCAGCACCACCCTCGACCTGACGTCCTACAAGGACTCCGGCGACCTCGACGTGTCGAAGTTCCCCAAGAGCCTCTGGCAGTACGGCGTGGTCGACGGCAAGCTCGCCGGCGTGGCCGCGGGGGAGAACACCCAGGGCCTGGTCTACAACAGGACGCTGCTGACCAAGAACGGCCTGCCCGAGCCGACCACCGGGATGACCTGGGAGGAGCACATCGCCTGGGCCGAGCAGGTGGCGAAGAAGACCAAGGTGCCCGGCACCCAGGACCCGAGCGCCGACTACAAGGCGTTCTGGGTGTGGCTGCGCCAGCAGGGCAAGGACCTCTACAAGGGCAAGGAACTCGGCTTCACCGCCGAGGACGTGACGAAGTGGTTCGACCTGTGGAAGGGGGCCCGGGACCGGGGCGCCACCCCGACCCCCGACGTCATCCACGAGGGCAACGCCACCGACATCACCAAGCAGCTCGTGGTCACCGGCAAGGCCGGCACCAGCTGGGTCTGGGTCAACCAGATGCCGGAGCTGAAGAAGAACACCAAGGACGAGCTGGGCGTCATCGCCTACCCCGGCGACCCGAGCGCCCAGTGGGCCCGCGCCTCCATGTACTGGTCCGTGTTCAAGGGCAGCAAGCACAAGGACGTCGCGGTCGACGTGATCAACTTCCTGGCCAACGACCCCGAGGCGGTCAAGATCCTCGGCACCGACCGGGGCCTGCCGTCGAACCTGGACCTGCGCCGTGTGGTCAGCGACGACGTCACCGACCCGGCGATGAAGCAGTCGATCCAGGTCGAGTCCGACCTGGCCCAGAAGTTCGGCGAGGCGCCGCAGGTCCCGCTCAAGGGGCACAGCAAGGTCCGCTCCGAGCTGATCAAGGCCGCCGAGAACGCCCAGTACGGCCGGATCAGCTCCGCCCAGGCGGCGGAGCAGTTCATCGCCGCCTGCAAGTCCGCCATCGCCTGACCCTGACGCTACCGAGAGGAATCGGCTCGTGGCTCTGACCACGGCGCCCGACCCGACCCGACGACGTACCGGATCCGTCCCGACCCCCGCCGGCAGGCGCGGGGCCGGGCGGGCCCGGTACGGGAACGGTCTGGCCGGCTACGTCTTCCTGTCGCCCTGGCTGCTCGGCCTGCTGGCCGTCACGGCGATACCCATGCTCCTGTCGCTCTACCTGAGCTTCACCAACTACGACATCCTCACCCCCTTCTCCGAGGTGGAGTGGGTCGGGCTCGCCAACTACGAGCGGATGTTCACCGCCGACCCGTCGTACTGGCACTCGGTGCGTGTGACGCTCACCTTCGCCCTGATCGCCGTGCCGCTGAAGCTGGCGGCCGCACTCGGGGTGGCCCTGCTGCTCAACCGCGCCTGGCGCGGCGTCGGGCTGTTCCGCGGCCTGTTCTACCTGCCGTCGTTGCTCGGCGGCAGTGTCGCGCTGGCCATCGTCTGGGTGAACATGTTCAACCGCGAGGGCGCGTTCAACTCGCTGCTGGGCGTCTTCGGCATCGAGGGCAAGCCGTGGGTCAACGACCCGGACTGGGCGCTGGAGACCCTGATGGTGCTCGCCATCTGGCAGTTCGGCGCGCCCATGGTGATCTTCCTGGCCGGCCTCAAGCAGGTGCCCACCGAGCTCTACGAGGCGGCCTCCGTCGACGGCGCCGGCAAGTGGCGGCAGTTCGTCGCCGTCACCCTGCCGATGCTCTCGCCGGTGATCTTCTTCAACCTGGTGCTGGAGACCATCAACGGCTTCCAGGGCTTCACCGCCGCGTTCGTGCTCAGCAACGGCACCGGCGGCCCGGTCGACTCCACCCTGATGTACACGCTGAACCTCTACATCACCGGCTTCACCAACCTGGAGATGGGCTACGCCTCCGCGATGGCCTGGGTCTTCCTGCTCGCCATCGCGATCATCACCGCGATCTTCTTCAGCACCGGGCGGTTCTGGGTGCACTACTCGGACGGGGAGGACCGGTGACGGCGACGGCAACCCCGACGGCAGCCCCGGCGACGACCGGCCCGCGCGGTCCGCGCCGGGCCAGCGGCGGCGGGCAGGCCGTGCGCCTGCTCATCCTGATCGCGATCGTCGCGGTCGTGCTCTATCCGCTCTTCTGGATGATCGGTACGTCCCTGAAGAGCCAGGAGGAGATCGTCAACAACATCGGCCTGCTGCCGAACGAGTTCACCCCCGGCAACTACGCCGACGGCTGGACGAACTTCGACTTCAGCTTCGGCCGGTTCTTCCTCAACAGCGCGATGGTCAGCCTGCTGACCGTGATCGGCAACGGCGTCTCCTGCCTGCTCGCCGCGTACGCCTTCGCGCGGCTGCGGTTCCGGCTGCGCGGCGTCTGGTTCGCCGTGATGATCGGGACGCTCCTGCTGCCCGGGCACGTGCTGATCGTGCCGCAGTACATCCTGTTCCGCAGCCTGGGCCTGGTGGGCGGCGACTGGCCGTACCTGCCGCTGCTGATCCCGCAGTTCCTGGCCACCGAGGCGTTCTTCGTGTTCCTGATGGTGCAGTTCATGCGGGGCATCCCGCGCGAACTCGACGAGGCCGCCAAGATCGACGGTGCCAACGCCTTCGGCATCTTCCGGCACGTGATCCTGCCGCTGAGCCGCCCGGCGCTGGTCACCACGGCGATCTTCTCGTTCATCTGGACCTGGAACGACTTCTTCCGCCAGCTCGTCTTCCTCTCCGACCTCGAGGACTACACGGTGCCGGTGGCGCTGACGCTGTTCATCGACTCGACGAGCCAGAGCGCCGTCGGCCCGATGTTCGCCATGTCGGTGCTGTCGCTGCTGCCGGTGTTCCTGTTCTTCGTGGCCTTCCAGCGGATGCTGGTGGAGGGCATCAACACCAGCGGACTCAAGGGATGAGGCCGCACCGCGACGACGGGCCGGACCGGGAGGACGGGCCGGCCCGCCGCGACTGGCGGGACGTGCTCACCGACGCCACCGACCTGGCTGTGCTCGGCATCGTCCTGACCCTGGCGGCGCTGCCGGTGGTCACCGCGGCGGCGGCCGTGGCCGCCGCGAGCGCGGCGGTGCACGACCGGTACACCGTCGGATCCTGGCCCTCCGCGCGGGAGAACCTGACCCGGTACGGCCGCGCCCTGCTGCCCGGCGTCGGGGTGAGCGTGCTGACGGTAGCCGCCTTCGGGCTGCTCGCCGTGAACGTCGCCGCGCTGGCCGGCGGCCGGGTCCCCGGCGGGGCACCGCTGCTCCTGGTCACCGTCGTGGTGGCCGCCGCCCTGGCCGGGTACGCCGCACTGGTGGTGGTGGAGGTCGGCCGCCGCGGCGGCCGCGGCTGGCGGGAGGCCGCCGGCGTCGCCGCCGACGCCTGCCGCACCCGCCCGGGCACCTGGGCCGCCGCCGGCGGGGTCGGCGCCGTCGCCGCGCTGCTCGCCGTCCTGGTCATCCCGGTCGCGCTGCCCATCCTCGCCGGATACGTGGTCGCCGCCCTGCACGCCGTCGCGCGGCGGGCCGTGCCCGCCCCGGTGGGACAGTCGTGACGGGCGAGGACCGGCGTGCCGGCGTGACCGAGAACGATCGGCAGCTCAGCGTCGACGACGTGCCGGTGGCCCGGTACGTCGTCGATCCGGCGATCGACCCCCGGCACGGCCCCCGCCCGTACCTGCACCCGGTGCGGACCTTCGGCGGGACGGTGGTCACCGACGCGTTCCCGGCCGACCACGTCTGGCATCTCGGCGCGTCCCTGGCTGTGCAGGACGTCGACGGCACCAACCTCTGGGGCGGGCGCACCTACGTGCGCGACACCGGCTACACGTGGCGCGACGACCACGGCCGGATCGCGCACACCCGCTGGGAGACCCGCGACCCGCAACGGCTGGCGCACCGGTTGGAGTGGCGCGACCGGGACGCGGCGGTGCTGCTCACCGAGCGGCGGGAGCTGGCCGCGCAGCGGGTCGGCGAGCGGGCCTGGGCCCTCGACGTCGGGTACACACTGACCGCCCCCGCCGACCGGGACGTCACCCTGGGCAGCCCGGCGACCAACGGACGCCCGGGCGGCGCCGGCTACGGCGGCTTCTTCTGGCGGGCGGCCAGCGCGACACCCGCGCGGGTGTACACGGCCACCGCCGAGGGGGAGGACGCGGTCAACGGCAGCGCCGCGCCGTGGCTGGCCTTCGCCGGCACCGGACCGGACGGGGCCGCGTACACGCTCGTGCTGGCGGGGCTCGCGGAGGGCGACCGCTGGTTCGTCCGTACCGCGATGTACCCGGGGGTCTGCGTGGCGTTCGCCTTCGACCGGCCCAGGGTGATCACCGCGGGTACGAGTCGCACCGGGCGGCACCGGGTCGTCGTCGCCGACGGCGCGCTGGACCAGGCCTCGGTCGCCGCCCTGGCCGCCGACGGGGCGGTGTGACGCGGCACTCGCCCCCCGGATTTGACGATCTTGTCGGGCGGGCGTAACTTTCTCTCTGCCAGCGCGGAACGGACGAACAGGATGAAAATCCTGGCCAGGCCGGAGCGCGGCGAGACCATCGGTCCGGGTGGGGTCCTCCCACCAGGGCCGGTACGGGCGGTGCCCCGGATCCGTCGCGAGGCGGATTTGGCGAGGCGGAACCGACCGGGTAAGGTTCACCGCCGGCAGGGAACCGGGCGGGCTCGCGGGAAACCGCGAAGCGGCCGGTCTGCCGAACTTCCCGAAGACCGTCGGCGAGAGTCGACGCTGTCGGGATGCCCGGAAATGGGATTGAAGTGGTGCGGATCGCTGCGAAGCGGTTTGACACGGCGGAAACCAGCGGGTAACGTAGTAAAAGTGCCCGGCGCGGGAAGCGGCGGGTGTGGTGAACGAAATACCCCGGGTCGGGGGCTCCACGGTGTGGGGTTTCCGGGCGGTGTGTGGTTGTTCTTTGAGAACTCAACAGGGTGCTTGATAAGCCAGTGCCAAATTGATTTATACCCCGGACTGGCAAGCCATTCGTGGTTTGTTGGTCTTGGATTCCTTTGGCAACACTTTTTGTTGCCGGGATGACTGTTTCAACAAGTTTTTGTTGGAGAGTTTGATCCTGGCTCAGGACGAACGCTGGCGGCGTGCTTAACACATGCAAGTCGAGCGGAAAGGCCCTTCGGGGTACTCGAGCGGCGAACGGGTGAGTAACACGTGAGCAACCTGCCCTAGGCTTTGGGATAACCCCGGGAAACCGGGGCTAATACCGAATAGGACCACCGGTCGCATGGTTGGTGGTGGAAAGTTTTTCGGCCTGGGATGGGCTCGCGGCCTATCAGCTTGTTGGTGGGGTGATGGCCTACCAAGGCGACGACGGGTAGCCGGCCTGAGAGGGCGACCGGCCACACTGGGACTGAGACACGGCCCAGACTCCTACGGGAGGCAGCAGTGGGGAATATTGCACAATGGGCGGAAGCCTGATGCAGCGACGCCGCGTGAGGGATGACGGCCTTCGGGTTGTAAACCTCTTTCAGCAGGGACGAAGCGTAAGTGACGGTACCTGCAGAAGAAGCGCCGGCCAACTACGTGCCAGCAGCCGCGGTAAGACGTAGGGCGCGAGCGTTGTCCGGATTTATTGGGCGTAAAGAGCTCGTAGGCGGCTTGTCGCGTCGACTGTGAAAACCCGCAGCTCAACTGCGGGCCTGCAGTCGATACGGGCAGGCTAGAGTTCGGTAGGGGAGACTGGAATTCCTGGTGTAGCGGTGAAATGCGCAGATATCAGGAGGAACACCGGTGGCGAAGGCGGGTCTCTGGGCCGATACTGACGCTGAGGAGCGAAAGCGTGGGGAGCGAACAGGATTAGATACCCTGGTAGTCCACGCTGTAAACGTTGGGCGCTAGGTGTGGGGGGCCTCTCCGGTTCCCTGTGCCGCAGCTAACGCATTAAGCGCCCCGCCTGGGGAGTACGGCCGCAAGGCTAAAACTCAAAGGAATTGACGGGGGCCCGCACAAGCGGCGGAGCATGCGGATTAATTCGATGCAACGCGAAGAACCTTACCTGGGTTTGACATGGCCGCAAAACTCGCAGAGATGTGAGGTCCTTCGGGGGCGGTCACAGGTGGTGCATGGCTGTCGTCAGCTCGTGTCGTGAGATGTTGGGTTAAGTCCCGCAACGAGCGCAACCCTCGTTCGATGTTGCCAGCGCGTTATGGCGGGGACTCATCGAAGACTGCCGGGGTCAACTCGGAGGAAGGTGGGGATGACGTCAAGTCATCATGCCCCTTATGTCCAGGGCTTCACGCATGCTACAATGGCCGGTACAATGGGCTGCGATACCGTGAGGTGGAGCGAATCCCAAAAAGCCGGTCTCAGTTCGGATCGGGGTCTGCAACTCGACCCCGTGAAGTCGGAGTCGCTAGTAATCGCAGATCAGCAACGCTGCGGTGAATACGTTCCCGGGCCTTGTACACACCGCCCGTCACGTCACGAAAGTCGGCAACACCCGAAGCCGGTGGCCCAACCCTTGTGGAGGGAGCCGTCGAAGGTGGGGCTGGCGATTGGGACGAAGTCGTAACAAGGTAGCCGTACCGGAAGGTGCGGCTGGATCACCTCCTTTCTAAGGAGCACCTTCACCCGAAAGGGTGCAAGGAGCCCGCGACCTGCGAATGTCGGGTCGGGGTGCTCAATGGCGGAGACACTGGCGAGTTTTTTCCTGGCAACGGCCACGATGATCTAGTACACGCCTCCGGGTGTAGGAGCGGTCGGGTTGGTGCGGCTGGGGAGGGATGCAGAGCACCCTGTTGGGTCCTGAAAGAACAACCGTTGGTTGTTTCTTTCGGAGCCATTGCTTCGCTTGTGGGTGGAGCTGGTTGCCAGGCATGGCCTGGTCTCGCATACCGCCGGCGGTTGTCGGGTTTGGTGTGGGGCTGTGGGTTGTGGGTTGGTCGTTTGTTGAGAATTGCACAGTGGACGCGAGCATCTTTGTGGTCAAGTTGTCAAGGGCGAACGGTGGATGCCTTGGCACCAGGAGCCGATGAAGGACGTGGGAGGCCGCGATAGGCCTGGGGGAGCTGTCAACCAAGCTGTGATCCCAGGGTGTCCGAATGGGGAAACCTGGCTGGAGTCATGTCCAGTCACCCACACCTGAACACATAGGGTGTGTGGGGGGAACGCGGGGAAGTGAAACATCTCAGTACCCGTAGGAAGAGAAAACAAATAGTGATTCCGTGAGTAGTGGCGAGCGAAAGCGGATTGAGGCTAAACCGGCTGCGTGTGATACCTGTCAGGGGTTGCGTGGTTGGGGTTGTGGGACCCTGCTGAACAAGCTGACACTTGTTCGAGAAGTTACAAAGCCAGTTGCTAGCCGAACAGTCTGGAAAGGCTGACCGTAGGCGGTGAGAGTCCGGTAGGTGAAAGTGGCTGGTCTTCTGTGGGTGTTCCCGAGTAGCGGCGGACCCCTGTAATCTGCCGTGAATCTGCCAGGACCACCTGGTAAGCCTAAATACTTCCTGGTGACCGATAGCGGACGAGTACCGTGAGGGAATGGTGAAAAGTACCCCGGGAGGGGAGTGAAATAGTACCTGAAACCGTTCGCCTACAATCCGTCGGAGCCTTGCGGGGTGACGGCGTGCCTTTTGAAGAATGAGCCTGCGAGTTAGTGGCATGTGGCGAGGTTAACCCGTGTGGGGGAGCCGTAGCGAAAGCGAGTCTGAATAGGGCGTTCAGTCGCGTGTCCTAGACCCGAAGCGGAGTGATCTAGCCATGGGCAGGCTGAAGCGCGGGTAAGACCGCGTGGAGGGCCGAACCCACCAACGTTGAAAAGTTGGGGGATGACCTGTGGTTAGGGGTGAAAGGCCAATCAAACTCCGTGATAGCTGGTTCTCCCCGAAATGCATTTAGGTGCAGCGTCGCGTGTTTCTTGCCGGAGGTAGAGCACTGGATGGTCTAGGGGGCCCACAAGCTTACCGAAATCAGCCAAACTCCGAATGCCGGTAAGTGAGAGCGCGGCAGTGAGACTGCGGGGATAAGCTTCGTAGTCGAGAGGGAAACAGCCCAGATCACCAGCTAAGGCCCCTAAGCGTGTGCTAAGTGGAAAAGGATGTGGGGTCGCATAGACAACCAGGAGGTTGGCTTAGAAGCAGCCACCCTTTAAAGAGTGCGTAATAGCTCACTGGTCAAGTGGTTCCGCGCCGACAATGTAGCGGGGCTCAAGCACACCGCCGAAGCTGTGGCATTCACATTTTTACCTCGCTTGGACTTGATTCCTTGTGCAGGTGTGTGGATGGGTAGGGGAGCGTCGTGCCGGGGGTGAAGCAGCGGGGTGACCCAGTTGTGGACGCGGCACGAGTGAGAATGCAGGCATGAGTAGCGAAAGAAGGGTGAGAAACCCTTCCGCCGGATGACCAAGGGTTCCAGGGCCAGGCTAATCCGCCCTGGGTGAGTCGGGACCTAAGGCGAGGCCGAGAGGCGTAGTCGATGGACAACGGGTTGATATTCCCGTACCCGCGAAAGAGCGTCCCTGATGAACCTCGTTGTGCTAACCACCCGAACTTGGGGCGGTCTTCGGACCAAACTGGGGGAGCGTGGGAACCTGGCGGGTAGTAGTCAAGCGATGGGGTGACGCAGGAAGGTAGCTGAGCCCGGCCGGTGGTTGTGCCGGGGTAAGCGTGTAGGCCGTGTTGTAGGCAAATCCGCAACACATGAAGGCTGAGACGTGATGCCGAGCCGATTCAGGTGAAGTCAGTGATCCTATGCTGCGAGAAAAGCCTCTAGCGAGTTCTTAGCGGCCCGTACCCCAAACCGACACAGGTGGTCAGGTAGAGAATACCGAGGCGATCGGGCGAACTGTGGTTAAGGAACTCGGCAAATTGCCCCGTAACTTAGGGAGAAGGGGGGCCGGAGACGTGAAGCCCCACGCGGGTTGGAGCGTTGTATGGCCGCAGAGAGCAGGGGGAAGCGACTGTTTACTAAAAACACAGGTCCATGCGAAGAAGTAATTCGATGTATATGGACTGACGCCTGCCCGGTGCTGGAACGTTAAGGGGACCTGTTAGCTCTTCGGGGCGAAGCGGGAGAACTTAAGCGCCAGTAAACGGCGGTGGTAACTATAAACCATCCTAAGGTAGCGAAATTCCTTGTCGGGTAAGTTCCGACCTGCACGAATGGCGTAACGACTTCCCACTGTCTCAACCACAGGCCCGGCGAAATTGCATTACGAGTAAAGATGCTCGTTACGCGCGGCAGGACGGAAAGACCCCGGGACCTTTACTATAGCTTGACATTGGTATCCGAATTAGCTTGTGTAGGATAGGTGGGAGCCGGTGAAGTCCATACGCCAGTATGGGGTGGAGGCAATCTTGAAATACCACTCTGGTTGATTTGGGTATCTAACTTCGGACCGTTATCCGGTTCAGGGACAGTGTCTGGTGGGTAGTTTAACTGGGGCGGTTGCCTCCTAAAGGGTAACGGAGGCGCCCAAAGGTTCCCTCAGCCTGGTTGGCAATCAGGTGTTGAGTGCAAGTACACAAGGGAGCTTGACTGTGAGACTGACAGGTCGAGCAGGGACGAAAGTCGGGACTAGTGATCCGGCACTTGCGAGTGGAAGCGGTGTCGCTCAACGGATAAAAGGTACCCCGGGGATAACAGGCTGATCTTCCCCAAGAGTCCATATCGACGGGATGGTTTGGCACCTCGATGTCGGCTCGTCGCATCCTGGGGCTGTAGCAGGTCCCAAGGGTTGGGCTGTTCGCCCATTAAAGCGGTACGCGAGCTGGTTTAGAACGTCGTGAGACAGTTCGGTCCCTATCCGCGTGCGCGTAGGATACTTGAGAAGGGCTGTCCCTAGTACGAGAGGACCGGGACGGACGAACCTCTGGTGTGCCAGTTGTCCCGCCAGGGCACGGCTGGTTAGCTACGTTCGGAAGGATAACGCTGAAAGCATCTAAGCGGGAAGCTCGCTTCAAGATGAGGTATCCCACCCACCTTGGTGGGGTAAGGCCCCCAGCTAGACGACTGGGTTGATAGGCCGGAAATGTAAGCCCGGTAACGGGTTCAGTTGACCGGTACTAATAGGCCGAGGACTTGACTACTAAGCTGCTACGCGTCCACTGTGCAACTCTCGATGAACGAACAACAGACCACTTCGTGTTGTGGTGTTGTTTGACATGTCGATAGAGTTACGGCGGTCATGGCGGAGGGGAAACGCCCGGTTACATTCCGAACCCGGAAGCTAAGCCCTCCAGCGCCGATGGTACTGCACTCGGGAGGGTGTGGGAGAGTAGGACACCGCCGGACAATCTTTCAGTTCAGGGCCACCCTTCGGGGTGGCCCTGAACTGCTTTCCGTGGTGGAAGATGGCGGTCAGAACGCGTAGCGGACGCGGCAGTACGGCGCCTTCGCGGCGATCAGGTCCGTCAACGCCGCCACGTAGGCGCCCTTGCTGCCGGTGCGGTACCGCACGTTCCAGCCGCCGGTCTGCGACCGCTTCGGCTGCTGGAGATCCGGCCGCCAGAGGACCTCCTCGGCCTTCGGATGCCAGCC